>LUZH01000142.1 GCA_001602885.1 Bacteroidales bacterium Bact_16
TTTTTCCCATAATATCTGTCTTTTAAATTTTCTGGTTGTTTTGTTTCGCCGCCCGGCCTTGTGGCCCGGACGCCGCCCGCCACTCCCGGCAGGCCGCGAAACCTATCATCAAAACCTTTGCCATCCCCGATTCTCTGACAAATTGTCATCCTCTCCCCCTCCCCTGTCACGCCCGGTCCGGGAAGACAGGGTCTGTTGCCGACAAGAGCGGCCGCTGCCCGGGCAGGAAAGTGGTTCCGGGAGCAAAACCGGGGCTGTACGCTCCCGGATGGCGGAAAAAACAGGTTCCGGGAGCAAAATGGGGGTCTGGTGCTCCCGCAGGGGTTGGAGGAGGAGTTGCCGGGCACAAAAACGGGCCAAAACGTGCCCGGGAGGGGTGGCGGCCCGGCATGAGCGTGCCTGGTGTCCCGTTTTTGGGGACACCGGGCATGATTTGGGCCTTTTTCGTTCCCGGTGTCCCTGTTTTGGGGACACCGGGAACGGTGGCTGAGGCAGTTGCGGCGGAAATGGTGCGGTTCCTAAACATACAGGTTGAACCAGGACGAGCCAGGATGAACTAGGATGAGCCAGAATTGATTATCAGACACTTACAGATTAACCTTCGGCATTTTGGCCGAGGGTTATTTTGCAACTTGTTGATAATCAGCAACAGGTTCATAATCAGCGATTTTCGAGCCGGATTTACCGGGGAATCCGGGACAACCCCGGCAAAAATGAAGGGTTCATCCCGGAATAGGCGGGTATTTCGGGATGACGCACCGGGGCCGGAAGAGGTGGCAGCCCGTCCCGGGCCGGGCAGGAGGAAGGTCGGGAGAAATTGCTATCTTTGCGGCATGGAATATAGGCAGCTGTCAAAAGAAGAATTCGACGACCTGGCGGGGCGCATCCTCTACGAGGACAATCACCTGCTGGTGGTCAACAAGCGCGTAGGCGAAATCATGCAAGGCGACAAGACCGGCGACGAATGCCTCACCGAGACCTACAAGGCATTCATCGCCCAGCGCGACGCCAAGCCGGGCAAGGTCTTCCTGGGCCTCCCCCACCGCCTGGACCGCCCCGTGAGCGGCATCTGCATCCTCGCCAAGACCTCCAAAGCCCTGGAGCGGCTCGGCGCCGCCTTCCGCGACGGCGACGTCCACAAGACCTACCGGGCCCTCTGCTGCGCGCTCCCCGAGCCGCGCGAAGGTCGCCTTGAGGGCTGGCTCGTCCGCAACGAACAGCAGAACAAGTCCTACATCGTCGCGGACGGCGCCGCCCCCAAGCCCGCGCGCCATCCGGACGCCAAGCTGGCGCGCCTCAACTACCGTTACCTGCGCAGCACGGACCGCTACCACCTCGTGGAGGTGGAGCTGCTGACCGGCCGCCACCACCAGATCCGCTGCCAGCTCGCCCACCTGGGCTGCCCCATCAAGGGCGACCTCAAATACGGCGCGCCGCGCTCCAACCCGGACGGCGGCATCTGCCTCCACGCGCACCACATCAGCTTCATCCACCCGGTCCGCAAGGAACCGATGGAAATCACGGCGCCGATGCCTTCCAGCTGGAAGGGTGTCATTTAGCGAAGCGCTCGCCGCGCAGCCGTTCCAGGAAAGCGGACGGCGTCTCCCCCATATTGACCTTGAAGGCCGCGTTGAACGACGGGCTCGAATGGAATCCGCACATCTGCGCCACATTGATGAGCCGCAGACGGGGATCCTTGCGGATCAGCTCCACGCCATACCGCACGCGGAAATAATTGACAAACTGGCTGAAATTGCGCCCGGACAGGATATTGATCGTGCGGGACAGGTAGCCCCGGTTGGTGAAGACCGCCCCGGCCAGGTCGTCCAGGCTGAACTCCTCGTCCAGGAAAGGGAGTTTCTGCTCCATCAGCGTGACCACGCGCTCGTAGAGGCGCGTCATCCGCGACAGCTCTTCCGTCTTGGGGCCGGACTGCGGGGGCGGCGTGCGGAGATTGCCCCGGATCAGGTCCTTGATCTCCTGCTCGCGCGAAGGGCGCAGGAAGCACGTCCTGCCGGTGCGCACGCGCATCAGCAGGACGGCGTAGAGCGCGCAGGTCAGCGGCAGGACCACCCACTTCAGCCACGGCAGCGGCCCCACGCAGGCCAGCATCGCCACCAGCAGGTACAGGATGAGCGAATAGACGAAGCGCGCGTGGCTCTCGACGTTGTACCAGACAGCCATGCTCTTGAACAACGGCTGCAACTGCATGTGCCGGATGCGGCACCGCCTGATCAGGCAGACGACGTGGACGGCCAGCATGGCCGGCAGCCATGCCTGCGGCGCCAGACCGGCCAGCACGCCGCCCACGCACACACCCGCGGAAATCAATGCATAATACAGGGACATGGTGACATACTCGTCCACGACGGGTAGAAGAAGAAGGACCGCGCTCCCGGACAGGAAACCGGCGGGCAGTTCGTCCAGCCCTCCCGGCGCCCCGGCGCGGAACAGCCACGCAACGGGCGGGAAGAACAGGCAGAAG
>LUZH01000143.1 GCA_001602885.1 Bacteroidales bacterium Bact_16
CCCACACATAGACCGTGTCGCCCGAAAGACGGACCCTCCGGCATTCTGTATACTCATAAGGCCCGCGGCCCTTCTTGCTCCAGGCGAAGACCTGACGCCCGGTCGGATCGTATCCGACGACGCTGGTCAGGTCCGTCACGACGAACGACCCGTCGGGAGCCATATCCATCGAAAAAGGCATGCCCAATAGCGTCAGATTCTCCTCCAGCGTACAGACTGTACGCAGCTGCATTTCCCTTTCCTCGACCTTTCCGTCGCGGCCATTGCACCCGGCCGCAACAAGCAGCAGGAGGAGCCAGCATGATTTCATTTTCTTCATAGTTCTTCTATTCAAGATATTACTTAGATTTTCATCTTTCCGATATGCCAGATCTGGTCCTCGTCGCGGTAGACCGCATACAGGACGCCTTCCTCCTCGTCATAGGCCAGCCTGTCTATCTGGATGGATGTACGGATCCGCATCAGCGGGCGTCCGTCCCAGCCGAACACCGCAAGCATGGGGGTGTAGGGGAACTCCAGATTCCGTGTCCCCTGACCGGAAACGGGTTCCGCCACCATGCCGGCGAAAATCCTGTCGTTGGAGGAAGCGAGTCCCGAAAAACCTATAGGGATTGCGTAATGCGTGAAATCGGGGTTGCTGCCGTTGAGCTTGAAATCAGGCTTGCTGAACCGGTCGACGCCCATCAGCGAGATTCCGTCCGAAAGGTCGAAGCGTTCCAGGATGGCACCATAGGCGGGGACGATCGCCATCTTGGTGAAATCCGGCGAGAAGGTAAGATAGGGAGTCATATACATCCACCAGGTCCGCGCCCGGTCCTCGACCGGATACTCGTTATACGTATGGCGTTCCGTCCCCTTTTCAAAGACAATCCGGGTAACGACGCGGGAAGAATCCCGCCGCATGAAACTCTCGTTGGAGAAAACGACCGCCCGGTCGTCCGGACCGTGATAGACACCGTCGGAGAACGGGCCCACCTGCTCCAGCAGCGTCCAGAGATAGCCGTTTTCGCCCCGCAGGATCCTGTCCAGGTCATAGACCTGCGTGACCTCCTGCTGCGGGTCATACAAGTAGCATTCATTCCCGACCAGGGTCACCTTCGGAGGGAACAGCAGCTCGCCGGGCCCGCGCCCGTTCGGCACGGCACTCCGGATGATCTCTCCGGTTTTCTTGTCCAAGACGTGCAAGAACATTGATGTCACTTCGTCCAATTCCACCAGGATCAGGTAGTCCCCATAAGGATGGATGGAATAGGCTCCACCGAAATCCAGTTCCGGTCCGACAGGTTCGAATTCCTGCGCAAACTCCTTTTCAAATTTGGGGAAGACATACTCCTGCCCGTCACCTTGTCTGCAGGAAACAGCAAAAGAGCAACAAAGGAGTGTCAGCGTCAAGAGAGAAAGGTTGATGTTCTTCATAATGTTCTTCAAATGCCTACACAAGGTAAGTAATTAATTTGTAAATAACAAGGGGACCGGCAGACGCCGGTCCCCTTGCAAATTCAATCAGGTGCGGGGCTAGATCGTGCCCTGCTCGAGCATCGCCTGGGCGACCTTCATGAAGCCGGCGATGTTGGCGCCCTTGACGTAGTCCACGGTGCCGTCCGGCTGGGTGCCGAACTTGACGCACTGCTCGTGGATGGACTTCATGATGAAGTGCAGCTTCTCGTCGACCTCCTTGCCGCTCCAGCTGATGTGCTCGGCGTTCTGGGTCATTTCCAGGCCGGAAGTGGCCACGCCGCCGGCGTTGACCGCCTTGCCCGGCGCGAACAGGATGCCGTTGTGCTGGAAGAAGTGGATGGCGCCCGGCTGGCAGCCCATGTTGGACACCTCGCAGCAGCACCAGCAGCCGTTGGCCTTCAGCTCCTTGGCGTCGTCCTCGGACAGCTCGTTCTGGAAGGCGCACGGCAGCGCGATGTCGCACTTGACGCTCCAGGCCTTCTTGCCGGCCGTGAAGCGGGCCTTGTCCGGGAAACGGGTCGCCATATCCTCCACGCGGTCGCGGTTGGACGCGCGCATCACGAGCATGTAGTCGATCATTTCCTTCGTAATGCCCTCCGGCATCTCGCAGACACCGTCCGGGCCGGAGATGGCCACGACCTTGGCGCCCAGCTCAAGGGCCTTGATGCAGGCGCCCCAGGCCACGTTGCCGAAGCCGGAGACCGCCACCTTGCAGCCCTGGATGTCCTTGCCCGCGTGGTGCAGCAGGTTCTGGGTGAAATAGAGCGCGCCGAAGCCGGTCGCCTCCGGACGGAGGATCGAGCCGCCCCAGGTGGCGCCCTTGCCGGTCAGCACGCCGGTATTGTATTCGCGCGCCAGCTTCTTGTACATGCCGTAGAGGTAGCCGATCTCGCGGCCGCCCACGCCCACGTCGCCCGCCGGGATGTCCTGGTCGGGGCCGATGCACTGCCAGAGCTCCAGCATGAAGGCCTGGCAGAAGCGCATGATCTCCTCGTCGGTCTTGCCCTTGGGGTCGAAGTCGCTGCCGCCCTTGGCGCCGCCCATCGGGAGGGTCGTCAGGGCGTTCTTGAACGTCTGCTCGAAGCCCAGGAATTTCAACATGGAAGGAGTAACGGCGCGGTGGAAGCGCAGGCCGCCCTTGTAGGGGCCGATGGCGCTGTTGAACTGAATGCGGTATCCGGTGTTGGTCTGCACCTCGCCCTTGTCGTCAACCCACGTGACGCGGAAGGTGAAAATGCGGTCCGGCTCGACCATCCGCTCGACGATCTTCGCCTTTTCGAACTCGGGATGCTGGTTATACACTTCCTCGATGGATTCGAGAACCTCCTGTACCGCCTGGAGATATTCACTCTCGCCGGGATACTTGGCCTGGAGACGGGCCATAATGTCTTTCGTCTTCATTATGACAGTTTTAGTGTATGTAGTGTATTGGTTATTTCACTTCCCAGGTGGAGCCGCTGTGCAGCAGCTCGTCCACGCTGTGGATCTTCGACTTGGCCATCACGTCCTTGACCTGGTCGCGGACGCCGTCGTCGTAGGTGATGTCCTTGACGTCGCGGATCACGCCGAGGGCCACCGGATAGTCCGGGCCCTTCATGTCGGCCAGCGCCATGTGGATGCCGATGTTGTCGGTGTGGGCGTCGTGGACGAGGATGTCCTCCTCGGTGAAGCCGCCCTCGCCGATGTGCACGGCACGGATCTTCTTGCCGTCGTAGATCAGGCCGCGGTCGCGGTCCTTGCCGAAGATCATCTTCTCGCCGTGGCGCAGCACGATCGTGTGGTCGGCCTTGACGGCCGGATCCGACAGCTCCTTGTGCGCGCCGTCGTTGAAGATGACGCAGTTGGTCAGCATCTCCATCAC
>LUZH01000144.1 GCA_001602885.1 Bacteroidales bacterium Bact_16
CCAGTATGAGCGTCAAAACTTTCATCTGCGGCTAAACAGGGCCATCAGGCCCTTGACATAATCGTCGTCCGTGGAAATGTCCACGTGGTCGACCTTGTATTTGTTGAACAGCGCCCTCTGCCGGGCGGTCTGGTCGGCGAACCAGCGCTCGTAGGCCACGCGGACCCTGCGGCTGTCGGTGTCGACCCAGGCGGCCGCGCCGGTCTCGCTGTCCTTGACGTGGACGAAGCCCACGGCGGGCAGCGAGCGCTCGCGCGGGTCGTGCACCTGGATCACGCTCAGGTCGTGGCGGCCCACCGCCACCTTGAGCGCATCCTCATAGCGCGGGTTGCCCTGCGCGTCCGCGTCCATCAGGTCGCTGAGCAGGAAGGCGGTGCATTTCTTCTTGATCGCGTTGGTCAGGAATTTCAGCGCCGCGCCGATGTCCGTGCCGTCGGAGGCCGGCTGCAGTTCCAGCATCTCGCGGATGATGTGCAGCAGGTGCGAGCGGCCCTTTCCGGGCGGGATGAATTTCTCGACCCGGTCGGAGAAGAACAGCGCGCCCACCTTGTCGTTGTTGAGGATGGCGCTGAAACTCAGCACGGCCGCGATCTCCGCGAGGCGCTCGCGCTTGGTGCCGGCCGCCGTGCCGAACAGGCCCGAGCGGCTCACGTCCACGAGCAGCACCACCGTCAGCTCGCGCTCCTCCTCGAAGACCTTGACGTACGGGGCGTGCAGGCGCGCCGTGACGTTCCAGTCCATCGAGCGCACGTCGTCCCCCCACTGGTACTCCCGCACCTCGCTGAAGGCCATACCAAGGCCCTTGAAGGCCGAATGGTACTCGCCGGCGAAAATCTGGTGGGAGAGCGCCCTGGTCTTGATCTCGATCTTCCTGACTTGCTTCAGGAGCTCGGTCGCGCTGGTATTACGGGACGATGACGGCATTGATGACCTGCTCGATGATATCTTCGGTCGTGACGTTTTCGGCTTCGGCTTCGTAGGTCAGGCCGATGCGGTGACGCAGCACTTCCGGGCACACGGCGCGCACGTCCTCGGGGATGACGTAGCCGCGGCGCTTGATGAACGCATAGGCCTTGGCCGCCAGCGCGAGGCTGATGCTCGCACGCGGCGAACCGCCGTAGGCGATCAGGTCCTTGAGGCCCTTCAGGCCGTATTCTTCCGGGGTGCGGGTGGCGTAGACGATGTCCACGATATACCGCTCGATCTTCTCGTCCATATAGACCTCGCGCACGAGTTCGCGGGCCCGGACGATGTCCTCGGGACGCACGACGGGCGCGACCTCGGGGAAAGTCCCGGCGTTGTTCATCCGGATGATGAGCTTCTCCTCGTCCTTCTTGGGATAACCCACCACGACCTTCAGCATGAAGCGGTCCACCTGGGCCTCCGGGAGGGGGTAGGTGCCTTCCTGCTCGATCGGGTTCTGCGTGGCCATCACGAGGAAAGGACGCGGCAGCGGGTAGGTCTGGTCGCCCAGGGTGATCTGCCGCTCCTGCATCGCCTCGAGCAGGGCGGACTGGACCTTGGCCGGGGCGCGGTTGATCTCGTCCGCGAGGATGAAATTGGCGAACACGGGGCCTTTATGCACTTCGAACTGTTCTTTCTTCTGGGAGTAGATCAGGGTGCCGGTCACGTCGGCCGGCAGCAGGTCGGGGGTGAACTGGATGCGGCTGAACTTGCCGTCCACGGCCTTGGCGAGGGTGCTAATGGCCAGGGTCTTGGCCAGGCCCGGCACGCCTTCGAGCAGGATGTGCCCGTCGGCGAGCATCGCGATCATCAGGTTCTCCACCAGGTGCTTCTGCCCCACGATCACCTTGCCCATCTCCAGCGACAGGAGATCCACGAACGCGCTCTCTTTCTGGATGCGGTCGTTGAGCTCCTTGATGTTTACACTTTCCATATAATTCATTAATTTTGCGGTCAGTTATGCGCTATCTCGTCAAACTCTCCTACAACGGCGCGGATTTCTGCGGCTGGCAGATCCAACCTGACGCCCCGAGTGTCCAGCAGACGCTCGAGAGCGCCCTGTCCACCCTGCTGCACGCAGCCGTGTCCGTGACCGGCGCAGGCCGGACTGACACGGGCGTCAACGCAATCGGCTACGTCGCACATTTTGACGCAGCCGGGGAGCTTGACACGCACCAATTGCGCTACAAATTGAATGCCATCCTGCCCCGTTCGGTGGTGATCCACGAGATCGCTCCGGCGGCGCCGGAGTTCCACGCCAGGTTCGACGCTACAAGACGCGAATATACGTATTTTCTGCATCGCGTCAAAGACCCTTTCGTCGATGCGTTTTCCTATCTCTACACCTTTCCCGGCGTGGATTTCGACGCGATGAACACCGCCGCGCAGGCGCTGGTCGGGCAGCACGATTTCCGCTGTTTCGAGAAGACGGGCGCCGACTCCAAGACCTCGCTCTGCACGGTCTTCGAAGCCGGCTGGCACCGCTACACGCCCACCCACCTCGCACTGACAGGACGTCAGGGCGGCGACGACTACTGGTACTTCCGGATCGCCGCCGACCGCTTCCTGCGCAACATGGTCCGCGCCGTGGTCGGCACGCTCCTCGAAGTCGGGCGCGGGAAGCGGCCGGCCGGGGACTTCACCTCCCTGGTCCTGCCCCCGGATTTCGACCTGTCGGGCGAGAAGGTCTCGAGACGTAGTCTCGCGGGCGAAAGCGCCCCCGCGCAGGCCCTCTTCCTCAGCGAAGTCGATTATTGATTACAGATTTCTTGATTATCAGGCCGAAAACGGCCGAAAATCCCAAAAATCTCCGTATATTTGTACGATTATGCCATAATGGGCAGATTATTTGCAAACGTTGTTTACTAAAACGACCTGAATATGTTATCGATTCTCCTCCAGACAGACATCGCGCAGGCAGTTCCCGTGCAGCAGGAGATGTCTTATTCGCTTATCGAGATGGCGGCCAAGGGCGGCCCCCTGATGTGGGTCCTCCTCGCTCTCTCGATCATCGCCATCTACATTTTCGGCAAGAAGTGGTGGATCATCCGCCAGGCCGGCAAGATCGACAAGGATTTCATCAACGACATCCGCGACTATATCCACGAAGGCAAGACCAAGTCCGCCCGGACGCTGTGCGAGAAATACGACGCGCCCGTCGCCCGGATGGTCGAGGCCGGCATCGCCCGCCTGGGCAAGCCCGCCACTGACGTGCAGGCAGCCATCGAGAATGTAGGCAACGTCGAGGTGGCCCGCCTGGAGAAGGGGCTCCCCTACCTCGCGACCATCGCGGGCGGCGCCCCGATGATCGGTTTCCTCGGCACCGTGATCGGTATGGTGCAGGCGTTCTTCAACATGTCCAACGCCGGCAACAACATCGACATCACCCTCCTGTCGAGCGGCATCTACACCGCCATGATCACCACCGTCGGCGGTCTGATCGTGGGTATCCTCGCCTACTTCGGCTACAACTTCCTGACGGCGCGCGTCTCCAATCTCGTGTACAGCATGGAGAACGCCACCATCCAGTTCATGGACATGCTCGGCGAGCCTGTCGCCGACGCGGCTAAAGCAGAACAGTAATGGCTCTCAAGCGTATCACCAAAGCGGATCCCAACATCGCGATGTCCTCCATGACGGACATCGTGTTCCTGCTGCTGATCTTCTTCCTGGTGACCTCCACCCTGGTCAATCCCAACGCCCTCAAGCTCCTGCTCCCCAAGAGCACCGGACAGGTGGGCGCCAAGGCCACGGTGAGCGTCTCCATCAAGGACTGGGGCGAGGACCGCTTCACCTACCACATCAACGGTGCGCAGGAGCCCGTGGCATTCTCCCAGATCGAGGATGAGCTGGTGGACCTCCTCCAGAGCGAAGAGGACCCGACCTTCTCCATCTACTCCGACGAGAGCGTGCCCATCGGCGAAGTCGTCCAGGTGATGAACATCGCCAAACGCAACCACTACAAAGTCATCCTGGCCACGCAGCCGGAATAAATAACCACCATGCAGAACGACCAGATCATCAGAATCAAGCGCGAGCGCAACGCACGGATCACCGGCATCCTCCTGTCGGTGGCCGCCCACGTGTGCGCCCTCGTCCTGGTCTCGATGTCCGGTCTGAAGTACATCTACCCCCCTCCCCAGGAGCAGTCGATGCTGATCGACTTCACCGAAGCCCCCGAGCTGACTCAGCAGCCGCAGGGACAGGAGCCCCTTGCCGAGGAGGTTGACCTCACGCGTCCCGTCGAACTGGCGCAACGGAGCGAGTCCCCCTATGTGGCCGACAGGCCCAACGAGACCCCGCAGACGCAGCCCGATCCGGTCGGAGACGTGGAGGTGCCGACCCCCGAGCCGAAAGAACCTGCCCTGGACCCCAGGGCTTCCTTCCCCGGGATGTCCCGCAAAGACACGGCCAGCACGGCCCCGCACGCGGCTTCCGAGCCGGGCGCGGCCTTCAAGGCCGGTCAACCGCAGGGCAATACTGACCATGGCCGCACAGACGGCAAGCCCAACGCCCACGTCGAAGGACGCAGCACGGTGGGCAATATCCCACGTCCCGTGTATAACGTACAGGAAAGCGGAGACGTAATCGTTACCATTTGGGTGGACAACTACGGCAACGTAGTCAGAGCCGTGCCGGGAGGCGACGGCACCACCGTTACAGACAAAGCCCTCTGGGCGGCGGCGCGCAAAGCCGCGCTCGAGACGCATTTCAACATGAGCGCGGACGCACCGGCGATGCAGGAGGGCACAATTACTTATCATTTTAAACTCAAGTAGTGATGGACCAATTTACCAAAGAAGGCCGAAAACTTAGACCCAGAAAGACGGCGGGACCCCGTCCCAGCTCCGAGAAAGTGGAGTACACGCCCGGCGCGCACAGAAGCGAGGGCGAACACAGAAGCAACAATTATGAAGGACACCGCAGCTACGGCGAAGGCCGTCCGCAGCGCCCCTACGGCGAGAGCCGCGGCAACTACGGCGGCAACCGCGGCGGCAGCTACGGCAACCGCGACAACCGCGGATTCGGCGGCCGCAACAGCTACGGCGACAACCGCGGCGGCTACGGCGAGCGCCGCTCCTATGGCGACCGCGACAACCGCGAAGGCGGCGAGCGCCGCTCCTATGGCGAGAACCGCTCTTACGGCGAGAACCGTTCCTATGGTGAGAACCGCTCCTACGGTGAGAACCGCAGCTACGGCGAAAGCCGCGGCAACAGCTATGGCGACCGTCGTCCCCGCTCCTACGGCGAGAACCGCGGCGGCTACGGCAACCGCAACGAAGGCCGCAGCTTCGGCGAGGGCCGCAGTTTCGGCGGGCCGCGCAAACCGATGGGCGGCAAGCCGAAGGGCAAGAAGCCGGGCCGCAAGCCCAACTTCACCCGCGAATCCACGGAAGGCATCAACCGCATGATCAGCCGCCGTCCCGTCGTGAACGGCAGCGAGAGCACCGAGACTCCGTTCCCGATGCCGATCCAGGACACCGTGCGCCTCAACAAATTCATCGCCAACTCGGGCGTCTGCTCCCGTCGTGAGGCCGACACCCTCATCCAGGCCGGTGTCGTGACCGTCAACGGCGAGGTCGTGACCGAGCTCGGCACCAAAGTCAACATCTTCACCGACGACATCCGCTTCAACGGCGAGCGCCTCAAGGGCGAGGAGAAGGTCTACATCGTGATGAACAAGCCCAAGGGCTTCGTGACCACGGCCAGCGACCCCCACGCCGAGAAGACCGTCGTCGACCTGGTCAAGAACTGCCCGACCCGCGTCTATCCCGTGGGCCGTCTGGACAAGAACACGACCGGCGTGCTGATGCTGACCAACGACGGCGAGATCGCGGAGCGCCTCACGCATCCTTCCTACGATAAGAAGAAGATCTACCAGGTCGCCCTCGACCGTCCGCTCAGCCAGGAGGATTTCGACAAGATCATGTCCGGCATCGAGCTCTCCGACGGAGAGGTCAAGGCCGACGAACTGGAATACATCGACGAGAAAGACAAGCGCAAGCTCGGCATCGAGATCCACTCCGGCAAGAACCGCATCGTCCGCCGCATCTTCGAGACCCTCGGCTACAGCGTCAAGGCGCTGGACCGCGTCTATTTCGCGGGCCTGACCAAGAAGGGCCTCAAGAAGGGTGAGTGGCGCTACCTCACCGAGGGCGAGACCAACATTCTGAAGATGGGGGCTTACGTATAATGGCGCACCGCTCGGGATTCGTTTGCATCATCGGCAACCCGAACGTCGGGAAATCGACGCTGATGAACGCGCTGGTGGGCGAGAAGCTCTCCATCGTGACGGCGAAGGCGCAGACGACGCGCCATCGCATCATGGGCATCG
>LUZH01000145.1 GCA_001602885.1 Bacteroidales bacterium Bact_16
GGCCTGCAATTCTTCGTCCTTGATCTGCTCCGGCTTGTAGCGCCGGATGCTTCTGCGCTCACGGAGCGCCTTGAGTACTTCGTTGTCCATACGGACGAAGATACAAAAAAAAGCGACCCGCCGGAGCGGGCCGCCAAAATAACAACCATTGAAAAAATTAGTCACTAATAGGGGAGAGGGACAGCATTGATCATGCCGTAACCGATATTGAACGTCGTGCCGTCCGGCTTCGAGCCGGAGGTGTCGACGCGGAGTCTGTAGTAGCCGGTGGAATTGAACCTGATGGTGATGCTGCTGTTGTTCGTCCCGCCTATGATCGTCGGCGCGGTCGGATTCGGGCCGCTCGGGTAGCTGTCGATGGTCCAATGATAGTTCACGGAAGGATTGTATCGGTCGACATAGTAGCTGACTTCCTGTCCGATGGCCGGGTTGCTGGGGCCGCGGAGTTCGAGGTCCATGATCGGAGCGTAGGGAGAGACTCTGTAGTATTGTCTGCCTGAAGAATTATAAGGACAATACGTCGCGGTGTGGATCATGACAGGAGCCGAGCCCCATTTTGAGATGTATTTCCCGTCCGGCCGCCTGACGGCAGAATGGTCGCCGTTGGCGTAGTAGACCATCTCCGCCTGGCTCTCCGTGCAGCTCTCATAGACATCGCTTGTCCAGTATCTGGAGAGCTGGAATTTGTTGTCTTCGACGGCACAGATCCAGTTGGAGTTGCTCGTGCTGCGGGAATACCAGGCATAGCTGTGGCAGTTGTATCGGGCGGATGCCGGCGAGACGACCTGGGCGTTCCTGTATTCGCGGGCATAAAGGTTCGTGACGTAATTGATTTCGGCCTGCGACATTTCCGAATAGATGCGGGTCGTGATCAGGTGCCCGAGGGGAGTGTAGACTGTATTATATCTCAAGAACGCGTCCGGTTCCGCGATTCCGGTCTCGGGCGTCAGGACCGGAGCCGCTGCCATCTTCTTCAGCGGCTCCAGGGACAGTCTGGAGAAGACTTCCGGCTCTGCCATCCTTTCGACAAGCTTGCTCTTGGCGACGGATTCGAGCTTCCCGAATTCTTCGCCGGACAGGGCGCGCTGGAATTCTTCCGTCGCGGCGAAGTGCTCCAGGAAGAGCTCCTCGCCAAGGTCGAGGTCTTTATGCTTCAGGCGCGTTCCGGCATCGACATCCATCCGGAGTTTCGTCTCCGCCAGGAAGTCGATCATGGAGCCGGCGCCGTCCTGCCGTTTTTTGAGTTCCCGATGGATGGCGCTCTTCTCGTTCAGGATCCGGATGAATTCTTCCGGATCATTGTAGGAGAATACGAGGAAGTTGAGGGGGTAGTGTGCGACGGATTCCACCAGCGCTTCGGTGGACATCCTGTCCAGTTCTTCCTGGGTGGGGTTGCAGGCCTCGATACGCTCCTCGAGGGAAGCGAGGTTGACCCAGGCGTCGTGGTCGACGTCGGCGAGATAGGTCAGCGGGGTGTTCGGCGACCGCTCTGCCTGTACGGTCTGCTGCTGGGCTTCGGGGGAGAAAGACGCGGGATCGAGGTTGTCTTTCGTCTGACACGACACCATGGCACCTAGTGCCAGGATGGCTAACAATTTTTCAATTCGCATAGGCTATAAGTTTAAAAAAAGGTTATGTAGTTCCGGCCTTTTCCGCCCGTGTCAGGGAGGGCGGGAAAAGCGGGTGGCAGATTGTGGTCCGTCTACAAATATACGTAATTTTCAATGAATTGAAAGAATCTGTAAAAATTTTTGAAGTGTAAAATTTTCCTGGCCGAAGTGTTGCTTTATAACAAATATGTTACTATCTTTGTTGTATGGACAGCACTTTCCAGTACAACAAGCCCGTCACCGGCAAGCAGTTCATCGGCCGGAAGGCGGAGCTCCGTGCCTTTGCCAACCTTCTCGGGCAAGGGGAGAACATCGCCATCTACGAACCGCCCAGGACCGGCCGCCGGTCCCTGGTGCAGCAGGGTTTCTTCTTCATGAAGGGCTCCGGCCAGCGTTTCGAGACCGTCCAGCTCTCGCTGCTGGACGTGCGCACGCTGTCCGAGTTCGCCCTGCGGCTCGCCGCCAGCGTCGTCCGCACGCTGGGCAGCGCCCCGGCGGACTATTCCCGGGCCGTGCAGGACCTGCTCGCCGGGACGCATTTCGTCTTCGACCGCGACCGCTACGACACCTTCGGCGAAGTGGTCTCCGCCGCCGGCCCGCTCGACGACGAAGACCTGCGCGCCGCCTACCTGCTGCCCTACCGCGTCGGCCGGCAGCACGGCGACCGCCGCTACGTCGTGATCGACGAATTCCAGAACATCATGCTCACCGAAGACGGCGACCGCGCCTGCAAGCTGCTGGAGGAGGTCTTCCGGACCCTGCCGGAGGAGCTTGCCGGCTGCGCCTCCTACATTTTCCTTGGCTCGCAGGTCAACGCGATGCACGGGATCTTCGGCATCAAGCGCTACTTCTGGCGCCGGGTGGAACGCATCCGCCTCGCCCCGATCGAGACCAAGGAGATCCTCGAATACGTGGTGCGCGGCTTCCTGGCCACGGGCAAGGTCATCGACCGCGACCTGCTGCTGGGCGTCTGCCGCCTCTTCCGGGACAACATCTGGTACATCAACCATTTCAGCGCCATCTGCGATTCGCTCACGCGCGGATATATCATGGAGCCGACGCTCAACGACGCGCTGAGCTGCCTGCTCTCCATCCACGAAGGCCGCTTCGTGGCCACGATGAACGACCTGACGACCTTCCAGGTGAGCCTCTTGCGCGCCATCCTGGAGGGCCACAAGCGCTTCAGCAGCGCCGAGGTCATCAAGCACTACGGGCTCAACTCCTCCGCCAACGTCCGGCGCCTCAAGGACGCCCTCTGCAAGAAGGAGATCGTCACTTTCGACGACGAAGACAATCCCGTGCTGCTCGACCCGCTCTTCGAGTATTGGGTGCGCAAGTACTACTTCAACATGGATCTGTGATGAAAAAGAGAATTGCCGTGCTGACCGGCGCCGGCGTGAGCGCCGAGAGCGGCCTGGGAACCTATCGCGACAACGGCGGCCTCTGGGACAACTATGACCCGATGGTGGTCGCCTCCGCCGAGGGCTGGGCGCACAACCCGGGCCTCGTACTGGACTTCTACAACATGCAGCGCGAGAAGCTGAAGGAGGTGAAGCCGAACGCGGCGCACCGCCTGATCGCGGAGCTGGAGAAGGACTACACGGTGGACGTGATCACGCAGAACGTCGACAACCTCCACGAGCGCGCGGGCTCCACGCACGTCGTGCACCTGCACGGCGAGGCCACGAAAGTCCGGCCGGAGAACACCTGCAACGACTACGACGGATTCTCCGAAAAATATGTCGTGGACGTCGGCTACGAGCCCGTCCGCCTGGGCGACCTGGCGCCGAACGGCGCGCAGTACCGTCCGCACATCGTTTTCTTCGGCGAAGCCGTGCCCAAGATCGAGCGCGCCGCCGACCTGGTGAGCGCGGCGGACATCGTCCTGATCGTCGGGACCTCCCTGCAGGTCTATCCTGCCGCCGGGCTCTACCGCTACGCCCGCCCGGAGGCGCCGATCTACCTCATCGACCCGGCGGAGGTCCGCCTCTTCGACGCGCGCATCCATCATATTCAGAAGGTTGCGACCGAGGGAATGCAAGAATTTGTTGGATTGTTAAAATAAATTGCTACCTTTGCACCCCAGTTTTAGAAAAAGGAGGTGTAAAAGCAATGATCATCGTACCCGTTAAAGAAGGCGAAAACATCGAGCGCGCGCTCAAAAAGTTCAAGCGTAAGTTCGAGAAGACCGGTGCCGTCCGTGAGATGCGCGCCCGCAAGAACTTCCAGAAGCCGTCCGAAGTCCGCCGCATTGCGAAGCAGAAGGCTATCTACGTCCAGCACCTGCGTCTGGAGGAGGAGTAATCCTGCTTTCACCTTTCGAGATA
>LUZH01000146.1 GCA_001602885.1 Bacteroidales bacterium Bact_16
GACCTGCACGCCGCCGGCATCCGCAAGACCGTGATGCTGACCGGCGACCAGGCGTCCGTGGCCCAGGCCGTCTCGTCTGCGCTCAAGCTGGACGAGACCCACGCCGGCCTCCTGCCGGCCGACAAGGTCGCCCGCGTGGAGGCGCTGCTCAAGGAGGGCACGCTCGCCTTCGTCGGCGACGGCATCAACGACGCGCCGGTGCTCGCCCGCGCCGACCTCGGCATCGCGATGGGCGCCCTCGGCTCGGACGCCGCCATCGAGGCCGCGGACGTCGTCCTGATGGACGACAAGCCGTCCAAAGTGGCTGCGGCCGTGCGCATTGCGCGCCGCACGCTGCGCATCGCACGGGAGAACCTCTGGTTCGCCGTCGGCATCAAGCTGCTGGTGCTTGCGCTTGCCGCCTGCGGCGTCGCGACGCTCTGGATGGCGGTCTTCGCCGACGTCGGCGTGACGGTGCTCGCGGTGCTCAACGCGATGCGGGCGCTTCGCTGAAAAAGTGTAATTGGTTGTGAATTAATAGAAAAAAGCGGGGAATTCCCGCTTTTTTCGTATCTTTGCGGACTTTTTCAGCGGACCCCGCTATTTACGATGTTTTAATGAAAAGATACGCAGTTATTTTATTGATGCTTTTGACGGCGATCGGCGCCGTCGCCCAGACCCGGGTCCACGGCGTCGTGACTGACGCCTCGACCGGCGAGGCCCTCCCCTATGTGTCCGTCGTGTTTCCGGGCACCCGGATCGGCACGATCACCGATCTCGAAGGTGCCTTCACGATTGAGGGTCCCGGGAGCTACTCCAACGTCAGTTTCCAGATGCTTGGCTATGAAACTTACATCCTGAACATCCGTCCCAACTCCTCCAGCCGCGACGTCCATATCAAGATGGCGCCCGACACCTACGGCATCCAGGCCGTGGTCGTGAAGCCCAAGCGCCGCCGCGACCGCGTGTACCGCCGGCGCGGCAACCCCGCCGTGGAGCTGGTTCGGAACGTCATCGCCCACAAGGAAGAGAACCACATCAGTTCCGCTCCGGGCTACAAGGTAGACAACTACGAGAAGCTGATCATGTCCCTGGACAAGTTCGACGTGGACTTCGACAACAACCGCTTCTGGAACAAGCTGTCCTTCATGAAGAAATATGTGGACACGGCCCAGTTCAAGAACACCCCCGTGCTGACGGTCTCCCTCCGCGAGAACCTCTCCACGACCTGGTACCAGCAGGACCCGAAGCGCACCCGCACCTGGGTGGAGCGCCGCCGCAGCCTCGGTCTCGACGAGCCGCTGGACAACGGCGGATTCGGCACCAACATCCGGGCCATCTTCGCCGACTCCGACATCTACGAAGACAACATGGAGGTGCTGCTCAACCGCTTCGTCAGCCCGCTTTCCAGCTCGCTGGCCACCACCTACTACAAGTACTACATCTCCGACACGCTCCTGGTGGACGGCGTCCAGTGCATCGACCTGACTTTCGTGCCGTTCAACAGCGAGAGCTTCAGTTTCACCGGCCACCTCTACGTGGTCAACGACAGCACCTACGCCGTCAAGAAATACTCCCTGGGCATCCCGGCCCACATCAACCTCAACTTCGTCAGCAACCTGGCGATCGAGGAGACCTTCGAGAAGAAGGAGAACGGGAAATGGGCCTCCAAGGAGAAGAACACCTACGCGCGTTTCTACATCTTCAAGTGGATGCGTGAGCTCTACGCCCACAAGAAGATCGTCCACCACGACTACGACTTCACGCAGACCCACGTCCCCGACAGCCTGCTGAGCCAGCCCGACGAGGTCCTGGCCAACAAGGACTGGTGGCGTCCGGACGAGTGGTGGGTGGACCGCCGGCCCGTGCCCCTCACGGGCAAGGAATCCATCCTGGACAGCCTGATGACGGACATCTACTCCGTGCCGCGTTTCCGCCGCCTCGCCACGACCGTCGAGTCGCTGGCCTCGGAATACTTCCCGACCACGCCGACCAACCGCATGGCCAGCCCGCAGGACCGCGTCAAGAGCAAGTTCGACATCGGTCCGGTCACGAACATGCTGCATTACAACACGCAGGAGGGCCTCCGCCTGCGCCTCGGCGGCATGACCACGGCCAACCTCAACAAGAAGAATTTCCTGAACGGCTACGTCGCCTACGGCTTCCGCGACAAGCGGGTCAAGGGCGAGCTGACCTATATCCATTCCTTCACCCCGAAGGATTTCCATCCCTTCGAGCCGCTGCGCAACAACCTTTCGTTCACGGTCAGCCACGACCTCGAGGCGCCGGGCCAGAGCTTCACGCTGCTGGACCGCGACAACCTGCTGATGTCCAATTTCGGCCCGCAGCCGCTGCAGTACGTCTCGCGCGCCCAGATCCGCTATGAGCGGGAATGGCTGTCGCGCTTCTCGATCAACACCTTCGTGCGCTTCGACCATGTGGTCCCGACGGGGACGCTCTCCTACCGGCGCTTCGGCGCCGACGGTGCGCTGTCGCCCGTCGAGCGCTTCAACGACCTCAGCTGGACGCTGCGCCTGCGCTTCGCGCCCGGCGAGCCGCTCTTCTCCAACCGCCTCGGCAAGGAGTCTCCGATCACGCTCGCCAAGGACGCCCCGATCGTGAGCCTGACGCACACGACGGGCTGGTTCGACAACCGTTTCTTCTACAACAAGACGGAGTTCTCCGCGCAGAAGCGCATCTGGCTGTCCTCCTTCGGACACATCGACGCTTCGCTGACGACCGGTTTCATCTGGAACCGCGTGCCGCTCCCGAAGCTGTTCGCGCCCAACGCCAACCCGTCCATCCTCCTCGTCGGCGACGCCTTCAACCTGATGAAGCCGATGGAGTTCGTGATGGACCAGTATGCCGAGGTCTTCGCCACCTACTACCTCAAGGGCTGGATCCTCAACCGCATCCCGCTGATCAACCGGCTCAAGCTCCGCGAGGTGGTCTCGTTCCGCGCGATCACCGGCTCGCTCTCCGAGAAGAACAACCCGCTCTTCGGCTCCGAGGGCCTGTACGCGCTGCCTGACGGCACGCGGATGATGACGAAGATCCCGTACATGGAGTACTCGGTCGGCCTGGAGAATATTTTAAAATTCATCCGAATCGATTATATTCGCAGAATCAGCTACACGGAAGGGCTGACTGAAGCGGAGAAGCACGGCTTCAAGATCTCCTTCCGCTTCACCATTTAGAGGAAGAGGCCATGAAGAAATCTATTCTGTTCATCCTGCTGGGACTTGCGTGCGCGCAGACGCTGCGTGCGCAGGATGCCGACAGTCTGAAGATCAAGCCGGTCAGCGTCGGCATCATCTTCCAGGCCAACTATGCCGGCGAGTCGATGTATATCGATGAATTCCACCTGTCCGCCTATCCCGGCGGCGGCGCGGAGACCGGCGTCTTCCTGGACTACAACCTCACCCGCTACCTGTCGGTCGAGGTCCAGCTCCTCCTCGCCATCCAGAACGGCAGCTACGTGGCCTCGGACTACGATCCGGGCTTCCTGTTCTGGCACCGGCGCAGGGTGTCCACCCTGGCGGACCTGCGCCTGTTCGGCATGGACATTCCCTTCTACCTGATCGGGATCAT
>LUZH01000147.1 GCA_001602885.1 Bacteroidales bacterium Bact_16
CTCGCGCTGCCGGAGCGGCCGCTGGTGGTCGTGCTGGAGAGCGTGGAGAAGCCCGGCAACCTGGGCGCGGTGCTGCGCAGCGCCGACGCCGCCGGGGTGGACGCGGTGCTGTTCTGCGACCCGCTGACCGACCTTTGGAACCCCAACCTGATCCGCGCTTCGATCGGCGCCGTATTCACGGTGCCGTGCGTGGCCTGCAGCTCGGCCGAAGCCATCGCCTTCCTCAAGGCGCGCGGCATCCGCATCCTCACGGCGCAGCTGCAGGATTCTTCTCTCTATTACGATTGCGACATGACTGTCGGCACCGCCCTCGTGATGGGCACGGAGTCCACCGGACTGACCGATGTCTGGCGCGCGGCCGCCGACGCGCACATCCGCATTCCGATGCTGGGCCGCCTGGACTCGCTCAACGTGTCCGTGTCGGCCGCCATCCTTCTTTTTGAAGCCGTCAGACAGCGCCAGAATGGATAGGTTCGGACTCATCGGGCATCCGATCGCCCATTCGCTCAGCCCGGCGCTCTTCACCGCCGCATACGGCGGGAAATACGCCTACGACCTGATCGAGACGCCCGATTTCGACGAAGCCTGGCGGCGTTTCCTCGCCGGCTACAAGGCCATCAACGTCACGGCGCCCTTCAAGGGCGACGCCTTCGCGCGGGTGGACTGGAAGAGTCCCGAGTGCGGGCGCGTCGGGGCGACCAACCTCGTGGTGAAGACGCCCGACGGGACGAAGGCCTACAATTCCGACTACCGGGGCGTGAAAGCCCTGCTGGAGCCGCTCGGCTGCCGCACGGCGGCCGTGGTCGGCTACGGCGGCGCCGGCAAGGCCGCCCTCGCCGCCGCCGAGGACCTCGGCCTCGATACGCGGCTCTACCGCCATGCCGAAGTGGCGGGCGGCGTGCAGGCCGACGTCGTCATCTACACCCTGCCGCGCGCCGTCGAAGGCATCGACCGCATCGACTGCGCCCACCTGCTCGAAGCCAACTACAAGGATCCCTGCCTGGCAGGCCGTCCGGGCTATATTCCCGGCTCCGCCTGGCTGCTGATGCAGGCCGTTACGGGCTACGCCCTGATGACCGGCGAGGCGCCGGATCCCGCCCCGATGAAAAACGTTTTCCTGTAATAAACTTGATAAGACGATGAAAAGACTGCTGCTGCTTCCCTTCTGTATCCTTTGTCTGGTCGCTTGTTCCCGTGCGTCAAGGCAGGCGGTGATGCAGGCGGAGCAGTTGCTGAAGACCCAGCCGGACAGCGCCCTTCTCGTCTTGCAGCAGCTCTCTTCGAAAGACCTCTACCCGCGCAGCCTGCGGGCGCGCTATGCCGTGCTGCTCACGGCTGCGCAGTACAAGAACTACATCGAAGTCCAGAGCGACTCGCTGATCGGGCCTGCCTATGATTATTACCACCGCTACGGCAGGCTGGAGCGGCGGATGATGGCTGCCTATTACCTGGGAATCGTGAAACAGAACGCCGGCAAGACCGTCGAGGCGTCTTATCTGTTCAACGAGACGTCCTCCCTTGCGGAGCGCCTGGGCGACAGGCGTTATCTCGGCTTCGCCTACGACCACCTGAGCGTCCTGAGCGCCGATAATCTCGACTTGCAGTCTGCCTACGAATACTCCCGGAAGGCCGCCATGGCCTTCGACGCGGCCGGCGAGCAGCTTTCCGCCAATTTCGCCCGCGTGGACATGGCCCAGGCCCTGCAGCGTCTGGGGGAGGAGGATTCGGCCCGGCGGATCGTCGATTCGCTCGTGGCGTGCCCCGACGTCACGGACCCCAGCCTGCGGTATTATCTGTATGCCATCAAGGCGGACTTCGCTTTCCTTGAGCAGAAGTACACCGAGGCGGAGAACCTCTACAAGGAGGCTGAATCCTTCGGAATTCCGCTCAACCTGCCCGGACTGTGCCGGCTGGGCGTGATCCTGGAGATGACGGGCCGGAGCGCGGAAGCGGACCGCTATATGGATGGCGTCGTGCCCCTGTTGCGTTCATCCGAGGACAGCACCTTCTATTTCGATTTCGTCCATAGGATCGGACTGCATCGAGGGGATATCAATATGGCCTACCGGGCAACACGGGAATCCCTGGACCTGCAGAACCGGACCATCGCCTCGCAGCTGAGCCGCTCGATCACCCACAGCCAGCGGGCCTACTTCGAGGAGCGCTATTCCGCGGAGCGGTCCCAGAAATGGATGCTCGTGCTGCTCTGCGCCCTGATCACCGTCTCCCTGCTGACGGTGATCCTGATCGCTTTCATCCTGCTGCGGAAGCGGAAGATGCAGGTCGTGGAGGAAATGGAGAAGGTGGAAGGCCTCAGCAAGGACCTGAAGTTGATGCAGGACAAGCAGAAGGGTGCCGGCGCCGTCCTGTCGTCCCTGGTCCGGGACAAGATCCGGCTGATGCAGAAGCTGACCGACTCCTATTTCTCGTGGACGGACGAAGCGCTGTATGTCCGCGAGCGGACGCACGGCAAGGCGATGAAGGAAGACGTCATCTCCGAATTCCGCTCGTCGCTGCGCGCGCTGCGCAACGACGAACAGTTCATCCCGTCTCTCGAGAAGACCCTCGACATCAGCAACGGCAACGTGATGGCCCGCTTGCGCGAAGCCTTCTCCGGCTCGTCCGAGCACAAGATGAAGGAGATGGACTTCAAGCTGCTGACCCTTTTCTTCGCCGGTTTCACGCCCAAGAGTATCAGCTTCATCATGGATATGACGGAGGAATCCGTCCGGACGCGCAAGAGCCGTTACAAGAAACTCTTCCTGTCGCTGGGCGAGGATTATTCCGACTTCGCGGAGCGCCTGAATTAGGGCGTTGTTTTGTCCGTGTCACGCAGGTATTTTTCCTTGCTATTGATAATCAGCGAGTTACATTTTCATTTGTAATGCCCTGAATAGCGGAAATTTGGTGTTTTCACACTAATTTTGCAATGAAAACAAACACACAAAATTATGAAGAAAACACTATTTATTATCATGGCCCTTGTGGCCGCTTCCTTCTTCGCTGTGCCGGCTTTCGCCGACGGCGAGGGTGAGGGCGAGATAGAAGATGTTCCGGCACCTTACATCACCCGGCTATATTCCAGTGCATCGCAGATAGCTAAACCCCGCACCGAAGCGTATGGCGGTGTCGAGGTCTATATCGCCCCGAACCTTATTTCAATTACGGCTACAACAGAGAGACCTGTCAAACTCCGCGTCGTTGACCTTGGCAGCGGACAGACCGAGGAGCTCCCTTCTATCTATTTCAGCATTTTCCAGCTCCCCCCGACGTTCTCACCTGACTATATGGTAATCGAAGCGGACGGAGACGTTACATTGTATGGGTTGGACGGCCCCTCGTTGTAGTGGTTGGTAATAATTGTTATTCCTGAACTTATGCTGCTTTGTCGAAGGCCCCGGGGCGGAAGGGAGAGACGATGCTCCTGACCCCGGCCCGGTACTGACCTGAACAAGACAAGAACAACAATAAACAGTTAAGAATCCTCCCAGCCGGTTCCGGCCTCCGGAGTCTTCGACAAAAAGCAGTTATGAGGAACGTTGACATACTCCTTGTCCGATCAATGCGCGTCTCGCGTTCTGCGACACATCTGTGAGCCTCCCAGCGTCAAAATCATGCTCAAACAACTGTGAGGACAAGGGTATGCCGAGGGAGAGGGAACGGATATTCTCTGCCGGTGCAAGTTTGTTTTCTTCAATTGCCCGCCAGTAGCGCCGGTGTCTGATATCCAAAGATCCGCTACCCTCCAAAAAATCTCCCGGGCGTCACTGGCGGCGTCCGGGAGTTTTCTTTTCGGTGTATTCAGTCGCTAGAAGAGCGTCGGCTCGTCGAAGATGTCGCCGGGCAGGTCCGGGACTTCGTCGAGGTCCGTGGTGGTTTCGCCGGCAGATTCTTCGCTTTCGCTCAGAATGACAGGATTGTCGTTCAGGCTGACAGGTGTACCATTGTCATCCCCGGCCTGGTCTGGCGTCTCTTCTTCCGGCTCGTCTACGACGAGCGGCTCAATGAAGCGGACGGTCTTGACCTCGCCGCGCTCGGCGCATTTCTTGCCCTTGGCGGCGATGCCCTTCTTGCCGATCCAGTCCTCGGCCACGATGGCCTCGGGCTCCTTGTCCGTAAGCTTCCAGACCACCTCGTAGCGCGGGTGGCGGTCGCCGCTGAGCTCTACGAGCCAGGACTTGGGAGCGTCGGAGATGAAGCTGACCGGGGTGTTGTCGCTGGGNNNNTTGTCCGGATCGAATTTCTCGATCAGCAGCACGTCTCCCTGGTAGCGGTTGACCAGGTCGTAGGAAGTGGTGTAGAAGGTGCCGTTCTTGAACACGGCGAGCACCTTGTCGTCGTCCTTGAACTGGCCGAGGTAGATGCCGTGGCCGTCGTCGTTGAGCTTCTGGATGTCGGTGTCGTACCAGATGTCCTTGCCGGCGATGGTGCTGACGCCCTTGCTCTTGAGCGTGATGCGGCTGATGACGTTCTTGCTCACCAGGTTGCCGCGCGCCGTCTTGCTCTTGACCGCCAGCGTGGAGAAATCGTACTCGAAGGCCGTCTTCTTGAGCTTCGGCTTCGGGCGCAGCTGCACGCGCACGGTCTCGGCCTCGCCGTTGTGGTTGGCGGAGAACCAGACGATCTGCGAGCCGGCGGCGCCGGTGGTGATGTCGTATTCCTTGTCGCGCGTCACGGACGTGATGGCGAAACGCTTGGCGTAGTAGATGGAGGTCTTGCCCTCGCGGTAGATCACGTTGTAGATCGTCCGGGAGTCGCCGCGGTTGAACAGGCCCACGTAGAGCAGGTCCTTGCCGAAGAAGGCCTTGTCCTCGACCTTGGTGATGCGGTACTTGCCGTCCTTGCCGATGACCACGATCTCCGAGAGGTCGGAGCAGTCGCAGATGAATTCGCCTCCGTCGTCGCGCTTGAGGCCGATGCCCACGAAGCCTTCGGCCAGGTTGGCCTGCAGCTTGGCGTTGTTGTTGATGACCTTGGTGGCGGTGATGGTCTCGAAGCCGGTCAGCTCGGTGCGGCGCGGGAAGTCCTTGCCGTACTTCTTCTTCAGGGCCTTGAACCAGTCGATGGTGTAGCGGTCGATGTGCTCGATGTTGTCGCGCACGACCGCCATCTGCTCCTCGAGGGCGAGGATCTTCTCGTCGATGGCCTTGGTGTCGAACTTGGAGATCTTGCGCACGGGCTTCTCCACGAGCTTGAGGATGTCGTCCAGCACGATCTCGCGGCGGAAGAGGTCCTGGTAGTTCTTCATCTGGGAGAAGATGTCCTGGATCTGCGTGTCCCAGTCCTGCTGGTCCTGCTCGAGGACCTTGTAGATGCGGTTCTCGAAGAAGATGCGCTCCAGGGAGCTGTAGTGCCAGTCGGCCTCCAGCTCGTCCAGCTTGATCTGCAGCTCCTGGAGCAGCAGGTCGCGCGTGTGGTAGGTGCCGTATTCGAGGATCTCGTTGACCGTGATGAAGACCGGTTTGTTGTCCTTGATCACGCAGGCGTTGGGGGCGATGTTGATCTCGCAGTCCGTGAACGCGTAGAGCGCGTCGATGGTCTTGTCCGGCGACACGTCGTTGGGCAGGTGGATCAGGATGTCCACCTTGTCCGTGGTCATGTCTTCGATCTT
>LUZH01000148.1 GCA_001602885.1 Bacteroidales bacterium Bact_16
CGTTCAACATCCAGTTCCTCGCGACTGACAACTACATCAAGGTCATCGAGTGCAACCTCCGCGCTTCGCGAAGCTTCCCGTTCGTGTCCAAGGTCCTGAAGGTCAACTTCATCGACCTGGCCACGCGCTGTATGCTCGGCCAGCGTCCGGAGAAGATCGACATCGATCCCTTCGAGCTGGACTACGTGGGCATCAAGTGCTCCCAGTTCTCCTTCGCCCGTCTGGGCAAGGCCGACCCGGTGCTGGGCGTCGACATGGCGTCCACCGGCGAGGTGGGCTGCATCGGCGACAACCTCAATGAGGCGCTCCTCAAGTCGATGCTCTCCGTGGGACACCGCATCCCGCAGAAGTCCATCCTGATCTCCTCCGGCAACCCGATCCAGAAAGCCGACCTGCTGCGTGCCTGCCAGCTCCTGGCGGACAAGGACTATACGATCTACGCCACGGGCGGTACCTGCAAGTACCTGAACGAGAACGGCGTTCCCGCGAAACGGGCCCTCTGGCCCAACGAACGGGAGGACGGCGCTCCCGCCGCGCTGGACCTCATCCGCAAGCACGAGGTGGAGCTGGTGATCAACATCCCCAAGAATTTCACCCACAGCGAGCTCAGCAACGGCTACCAGATGCGTCGTGCGGCCATTGACTTCAACGTGCCGCTGATCACCAACAGCCGGCTCGCGACCGCCTATATCCGCGCCTTCTGCGCCGTGCCGCAGGATGCGATCAGCATCAAGAGCTGGGACGAGTATTAGCAGCGTGGGACGTACGAAATTCATCCATCACCTCGTGGCGCTTGCCGTCGTGGCCGTCTGGGGGGTGACGTTCATCAGTACGAAAGTCTTGATCTTGGCCGGCCTCAGACCGGCCGAGATCTTCTTTATCCGTTTCACAATGGCGTATGCGGGCATCTGGGCGCTGTCGCTCAGGCAGCCCGGCAGCCGCAGGCTGTGGAGCCGGAGCTGGCAGGACGAGGCGATGTTCGTCATCCTCGGCCTCGCCGGAGGCTCCATGTACTTCCTGGCGGAGAACACGGCCCTCGCCTATACGCAGACCTCCAACGTGGCTTTCCTCGTGTGCAGCACGCCGCTGCTGACGGCGCTGCTCAGCCTGGCTTATCGCCGGCTGCGCCACGACCGTTTCGCCTCCGCGGCGGAGGACGTGCGCGGCAGCCTGCCGCTGCTGTTCGGCACGCTGCTCGCCCTGGGCGGCATGGCGCTGATGCTCTTCGACGGCGCGCGCCTGCAGGTCTCGCTGCGCGGCGATCTGCTGGCCCTGGCCGCCGCCCTCTGCTGGGCGGTCTACAGCCTCTTCATGGGCTGGATGTCGAAGGAATACGGCAGCGTGTTTGCGACGCGGAAAGTCTTCGCCTATGGCCTGCTGACCATCCTTCCGTTCCTGCCGGGCGGCGCCGGCCGGATCGAACCGGCCGTTTTCGCGCAGCCGCAGGTATGGGGCAATCTCCTCTTCCTGGGACTGGTCGCTTCCCTCGCCTGCTTCGCGCTCTGGAACCGGATCATGGTCCGTCTGGGCAACGTCACGGCCACTAATTACGTCTATCTCACGCCGGTATTCTCCCTCGCCGCCGGGATGGCCGTGCTGGGCGAACGCCTGACACTGGCCGGCGGTATTGGTTCCGCGCTGATCCTTCTCGGTGTCATTCTCGCCGGGAGGCGCATATGATCGCATTTTTCTGCGTAAAATCGCAAATTAAATTTGGTGGATTCGCAAACTGTTCCTATATTTGCAATCCCAAAACACAACTGGTGCTGTAGCTCAGATGGTAGAGCAAAGGACTGAAAATCCTTGTGTCGGCAGTTCGATTCTTCCCAGCACCACTAAAATAGCCCGCAGGATGTCCTGCGGGCTATTTTTTGTGGTGCAAGCACCTCCGTTACGGCTTAGGGTTCGTAGATCAGCGGGCTCGTCCCGAGATAGGTGATGCCGCCGTTTTTGTATTCGTACTTGGTGGGGTCGCTGTCTTTGGGGCCCCAGTAAATCGTACCACCGATGGTTATCGTGCCGACGCATAGGCCACCTGAGCTCATTCCAATACTGTCAACGTCTGCATACAATCCCTGTGTCGCAGTGACGCTGGTAACGGTATCCTCGATGGTGATATTGCCACATCTGCTTCCATCAATATCCGTGCTGAGTCCGGTACCGATGCCCGCAGCATTATTGCCTCCAGTGGCCACGATGGTGCCCCGGCTGATCAGGATGTTGCCGCAGTCGTTTCTGGCGTTTATAGCTGAATAGGCTGCGCCGATACCGGCAGCCATATCGCCGCCAGTGGCCGTGACGGTTCCAGTCGTATTGATGGTAATGTCTCCGCAGGAAATACGGATCGAATCTTCCGTGAGACCGGAGCCGATACCTGCACCTCTTCTACTGGAGGCCGTCACGTTGACCGCTCCGGTGATGACGATGTTGCCGGCGTTGCAGGCCGTATCGCCGCCAATGCCGGCCCCAAATGAGTCGACAGAAAACGCGTCCGCTGTCAGCGAGCCGCTTCCCTGGATGGTCAGCGTTTTGCCGGCGGGTACGCTGATGGCAGCCCTGATCACGTAGAAGGGTCTTACCAGATTCTCCGTGCCGTCGGCCAGCACCAGGGTGGCGTCGCCCTCGCAGGTAATGCCTGCCCAATCCAAGTCCCAATCGTCATTGCCATTGATGGTGATGCCGGAGAGCGTCACGGTAGCGCCGTCAGCGACGGAAATCTTGTAGTCTCCCGCGAGGGTTCCCGTCAGCCAATCGCCGTCCTGGGCCACATAATTGCC
>LUZH01000149.1:0-2106 GCA_001602885.1 Bacteroidales bacterium Bact_16
CAGGATGCCATCGGCACCCCGTTCTGCATCACCGTCGACCACGAGTCGCTCAACGACCGCTGTGTCACCGTGCGCGACCGCGACACGATGGAGCAGACGCGCGTCCCCATCGCGGAGCTGCGCAGCATGATCGACGCCAAGGTCAACCTGAATAACCTTCTCCGCAACCTGTAATGGCGCAGACCTTCACGGAGCTGGGCCGGATCGAGGCGATCCGCCAACTTTTCGAGGGGACGGGATTCCGCCCCTTCGAGGAGCCGCTCTGGTTCGAGGCCAAGCCGCAGGAATGCATCGCCACGGCGTCCGCCCTGCTGCTGGAGGGCATCGATTTCGACCTGGTGTACTTCCCGCTGCAGCACCTGGGCCGCAAGGCCGTGCTGCGCGCGACAGGCGAGCTGTATGCCGTCCTGGCGCGCCCGGAGACGCTCTCCGTCCAGCTGGGCATCTCCGCGAAGCTGGATTTCCCGCAGGTGCAGGAGCTCTGGAGCGGCGTCGTCGCCGCGGCCAAGGAGCATGGCTACAAGCACCTCAGCCTGGAGCTGCAGCCGTCGCGGAACGGCCTGACCGTCGCGCTGTCGGCCACGGGCCGCCACAGCGCCGCCGTCTCGGCCGCGCGCCCCAAGGCCCAGACCAAGGACCTGATCTGCGTGTCCGGCGCGCTGGGCGCCGCTTTCCTCGGCCTGCAGGTGCTCGAGCGCGAGCGCCTCAAGTTCGAGCAGGGCGGCACCGACCCCAAAGTGCTGGAGCAATACAAGATGCTCGTCGGATCCTATCTGCGGCCCGAACTGGGCGCAGGGACGGTCGCACAGCTCGGCGAGAGCGGCGTCACGCCCTCGCAGGGCTACTTCGTGACGCGCGGCCTCGCCGACGCCCTGCTGCGCCTCGGCCGCGACACCGGCCTCGGCGCCAAGGTCTATGCCGACAAGATCCCGTTCGAGGGCGGCAGCTTCGCCCTCGGCAAGGAGCTCGACATCGATCCCGTGTCCGCGGCGATGAACGGCGGCGAAGACTACCGCCTGCTCTATACCGTGCCCATCGCACAGTTCGAGCAGTTCCGCAAGGATTTCCAGGCATTCGACATCATCGGCCACCTGGCGCAGCCCGAAGTGGGCGCCGTCCTGGTGTCGCCGGACGGCCTGGAGCATCCCGTTTCCGCACAAGGATGGACATCACTTAATCCCCGATAAGTTATGAAAAAGATTGTTGTGCTTCTCGGTTCGCTGATGCTGTTTGCATCCGCAGCCAGTGCCCAGAACATCCTGGGCGGCATCCTCAAGTCCGTCGCCGGCGAGCAGGCCGGTGAAGCCATCGGCAACGTCCTCTCCAGCGTAGTGGGCAGCACGGTCAACCTGGCCGGCAACTGGACCTACGGTGGTGTCGGCGCCGCCGTCAAGAGCGACAACATCCTCAGCACCGTGGCCGGCAACGCCGCGATCAGCACCATCGAGACCAAGGCAGACAACATCCTCGCCAAGGCGGGCATCTCCGCCGGCGCGGCCACGTTCACCTTCAACCAGGACGGCACCTTCTCCTTCAAGGCCGGCCGCCTGCCCGCCCTCAGCGGCACCTACGTCCAGGACGGCAACAAGGTCACGATGAAGTTCGGCAAGGCCCTCTCGCTCCTCCAGCTGGACGGCACCGTGAGCGCCACCACCGACGGTTGCAAGGTCCTCTTCAACGGCGAGAAATTCATGAACTTCGCCCAGAAGCTGATCGAGTACGCCAAGAAGATCTCCACCAGCCAGGGCGTCGCCACCGTCGGCAACCTCCTGTCCACCGCCAAGAGCGTGGATGCCGGTTTCAAGCTCGTCCGATAGGCTTTTCGGCGTCAGCGACGAAACATTGAAAAACGGCCTCCGAAAATTCCCGGGGGCCGTTTCTGGTTTTTGCTGTTTTCTGATTCCGAAACGGAATTTTCCGAATCGTCAATGCGCGCAGATCCGGCTCTGCGGCACGTTGAAACCGCTCAGGACGAGCTCCGGACGCCCCGCGCAGTCCTCTTTGCGGACCCGGACGGTGGCGGTGCGGCGCTCGCCGGGCATCAGGAAGACGTAGTTGTCGGAGTAGAGCACCGGCAGCACCAGGTCGCCCGTCTTCGGGTCCACG
>LUZH01000149.1:2164-3323 GCA_001602885.1 Bacteroidales bacterium Bact_16
TGTCCGTGTCGTTGGCCAGCGTCACGTCGAAGCGGTATCCGTCCGCATCGGCCTTGCGCCGGGCCGTGGCCTTCAGCGGCGCCGGCCCGAGCTGCCGCAGCGCCCGGAGGTTGCCCTCCTGCAGGCCGCGCCAGTAGAAGTTTTCGGACACGGTGCGGCCGTCGGCGTCGGTCAGCGTCAGCCGGATGAAGTAGACCGCGGAGAGCCCCTCCGGGTGCTCGAGCGGGAAGCAGGCGGCCGTGCTGTCTTCGGTGAGGTCCAGCTTGCAGGACCTGCTCCACACCACGCGGCCGTCCATGTTGACCAGCTGCGCGTCCGCCTGCAGGCCGCTGCGCCCGCCGGCGTGGTAGTTGACGGCCTCGACCGTGTCGGTGGCCGGATTCCACTGGATGTGCAGCGGCTCGCAGGCCTTCTTGCAGCCGAAGTAGGCGGCCGTCGGCTCCAGGTAGTAGTCGTAGGTCTGCCAGACCAGGGACGGCCAGGCCGGGTGGCTCATCCACAGCAGCATGCCGCGTCGGTGCTCGCTCCGGCTCTCGAAGATGGCGCGGTAGCCGTCGTAGGCGATCCATTGCGAGAGCTCCGCAAATTCCTGAGCGTCAGCGGGTTCTCCGAACGCCGTGGTGAGCATCCCGTTGAAGCTCTCCGCCGCCTGGGCCGCGGAGGCGCCCGGAATGCCGCCGAGCGTGTAGTCGTGCAGGCCGTACAGGTCGTTGGGATGGGCGGCCGTGCTGACCGGCTCCACGCGGTCTTCGCCGAAGGCGCGCACGAGATTCTCGTAGTTCATCACGGTCGGCATCCCACGCTCGCTGTGCATCTTGTCGTGGCCGTAGAGGCGGAAGTAGGCCCTGGGGGGCATGGCCCGGTAGGGGCCGCCGCCGCTCACCGTGCCGGCCGCGGAATTGGGGATGTAGTACAGGCCCGGATGCTCGCGCGCGACGGTCTCCCGCAGGAAGGCGTCGATCTCCGCCGGCGGGTTGCCTTCGTTGCGGCCCACATAAATGGCGATTGAGGGGTGGTTGCGGATCCGCCGGACATACTCCCCGGCGATCTCGTTGAAGCGCCTGGAATCGGCCGGATTCGGCCCGTCATAGGGGTTGGCGAGCCAGAAGTCCTGCCAGACCATCACGCCGTGGCGGTCGCAGGCCTCGTAGAACTCCTT
>LUZH01000150.1:0-2517 GCA_001602885.1 Bacteroidales bacterium Bact_16
ATTCCATAGCTTCTACTTTCTGTCGGTGTTGACCACGATGCGGATCTGTCCGGTAGGGGTCACCCAATATCTTTCAACACTCATATCCTTCCGGGCAAAGACCTTATGCGGATTCAGGGCATCCACGCCGTCGGGCAGTTTGACCGAGAAAAAGCCGTCGGCATCCGTTTCTGTCATGACGATGGTCTGACCGGGCTGGCCTGTCATCGGCACCACCATTTTGACGCCTGCGACCGGGTTGCCGTCCTTGTCGGACACAAAACCGCGCACATTCTTGGCATTCAACATCATAGAGCTCATCAGAGCAACAACCAAAAGGACAATAATACGTTTCATAATGTTAAGTTTTTAGGATTTGATTAAGTTTATAGTTTTCGTTTCAAGTTTTAAGCTTCTCACAGTTTAAGTTCAGGTCTGGGTTATTCAATGTTCAGGTAAAAGTTTTTCAATGTTCAGCTAAAGTTTTTCAAAGTCTGAAGTCAGGTTTTTCAAAGTTTAAGTTCAGGTCAAGTCAATTCTTGTTTTCTATTATTAACCCATTGTTTTTGTGTGTCCGCTTTCGCTGACGACTGTTCCTTAAACATCCCCCGTGCCAAACTTGCAACTATTTGTTTTTCAGACATTTATCACATTGCAAAAAGTGTAAAGTCCCCTTTACAACTTTACATTTTTCTGTAAAATTTCACTTTACACTCCCCTTTTTTACACCTCCCCGCCTCCGCCCTGCCCCGATGCACCACTACTGTGGGGGAAAACACCCACAGTAGTCGAAGGGAGGCTGTGGCTCCGCGCCGGGCAGGATTTGGCACCACCGCCGGACATCGCGTCCGGCGGTTCCGGGAGCAAAACCGGGGCGGTACGCTCCCGGATGGCGGAAAAAACAGGTTCCGGGAGCAAAATGGGGGTCTGGTGCTCCCGGCGAAGGTTGGGTAAGAGGTCGCCGGGCACAAAAACGGGCCAAAACGTGCCCGGAAGGGGTGATGGAGAATTGGCGGAGTTTTGTTATCTTTGAATCTGTAAAGACACAACATCCAACACCTGATTTTTATCTACTATGGAAGGAGAGTATCCGTGCGCGAACTGCAAGCTGCGGGCGCATTATGACAAGAACCCCAAGTCCCTGATGGGGCGTTTCTGGCGGTGGCACATCAATTTCTGTCCGGGTTTCCGGGGCTATTTCACCAGCCGGGACGAAGAGACCAAGGCGCAAATCCGGGAGAAGTACAACTTCGAGAAATACAAATAGCCTATGTTTGACGTCATCAAGATAGCCGACACCACCGAAAATGGCCTGCGGAAGGCTTCGTTCCTGACCTGCGGGGCGGTGTGCTCGCAGCAGATCGACATCGACCTGGAGGGCGACGTGGTCCGCCGGGTGCAGTACACCGGCGGCTGCCACGGCAACACACAGGGCGTCGCCTCGCTCTGCGCAGGCATGAAGAAGGACGACGTGATCGCCCGCCTGGAAGGAATCGACTGCAAGGGCCGGGGCACCAGCTGCCCGGACCAGCTCGCCCGCGCGCTGAAGGCCCTGTAACATGTTCAAGGTCAGCGATATTATTACTACCCCGCCGGCGGAGTTCTCGACCGAGCTGCAGCGGCAGGTCTATGCGACTTTCGCGGAACGCGGCATCCCTTTTGGGCGCGTGGACACGGATCCCGGCCTGACGATGGAGGACTGCCAGCACATCGACGCGAAGATCGGCGTGCGCATCGTCAAGACCATCTTCGTGTGCAACCGCCAGCAGACGGAGTTCTACCTCTATGTCACGACGGACGACAAGCCGTTCGTGACGCGCGACTTCTGCGGCGCGCTGGGCATCCCGCGCGTGTCATTCGCCTCGGCCGAGAAGCTCTGGGAGCTGACCGGCGTGGAGGTGGGCGCGACCACCATCCTGAGCGCCATCCTGCCGCAGGCCGCGGGCGTCCATCTGGTGATGGACCGCGGCGTGGCGCAGAGCGAATGGTTCGCCTGCACCGACGGCACGGCCACGTGCTTCGTCAAGATCCGCACGCGCGACCTGCTCGACAAGTATCTGAAAGACAAAGAACTGACCCTCATCGACTAGCTTCCCGTGCGGCGCGTCATCTTCCATATTGACGTGAATTCCGCCTTCCTCAGCTGGTCGGCGGTCAAACTGCTGCAGGAAGGGCAGGCGGACATCCGCCTCGTGCCCTCGGTGGTGTCCGGCGACCCCAGCGACCGCCGGAGCATCATCACGGCGGCCTCCATCCCCGCCAAGAAGCTGGGCATCAAGACGGCGCAGCCCGTCTCGATGGCCCTGCGCAGCTGCCCCTCGCTGGTGATCGTCCGGGGCGACTGGGACTGGTACAAACGCTGCTCGCACGGCTTCATCGAGATCTGCCGCAGCTACTCCCCCGTCCTCCAGCAATTCTCGATCGATGAATGCTTTATCGACATGACCTTCCGCCTGGCGGGGCGCGACCCGGTCGAGGTCGCCACGCAGCTGAAGGAGCAGATCAAGCAGACGCTCGGCTTCACGGTCAACGTGGGCG
>LUZH01000150.1:2536-4042 GCA_001602885.1 Bacteroidales bacterium Bact_16
CCGGACAAGGTCCACACCCTCTGGGAAGAAGAAGTCCCGCAGAAAATGTGGCCCCTGCAAGTGCGCGACCTGCTCTGGGTGGGCAAGAAGACGGAAGCGCGGCTGGTCGCCAACGGCATCCGGACCATCGGCGACCTGGCGAAGCTCGGCCTGGGCTCGCTCTCGCAGCTGGTCGGGCAGAAATTCGCCCTCCAGCTGCACGAGAACGCCAACGGCCGCGACGACTCCCCCGTGGAGACGGAGACCTCCGAGGCCAAGAGCTACAGCGCGGAGCGGACTTTCCGGGAGGACCTGTCCGACCCGAAAGACATCGACCGCGCGCTGTTCAACGTGGCCTGCATCGTGGCGCACCGCATCCGCAAGGACCATTTCCGCGCGTCCACGGTATCCGTATTCGTCAAGTATAAAGATTTCAGCGTCAGCCAGAAACAATGCCAGCTGGCGCAGCCGACCGACATCACCGCGCTGATCCTCGCCGACGCGCGCCGCATCCTCGCCGAGGCGTGGGACGGCGTCACCCCCATCAGGCAGGTCGGCCTCGGCGTGAGCAAGCTCACACACGAGGCCGCCGAGCAGATGTCGCTGTTCGAAGATCCGAAGATGGATTTCTACCGGGAATGGGACCGGCAGTATGACGCGAAGCACACCCGCGAAGGGCGGATGAGCCGCGAAGAATTCGACAAGTCCCTTAAGCGTTGACGGGGAGATCCTTCTCCGTCAGGCAGCGCAGGCCGCCCTTCTCGATGACCTCCCGGGCCTTGTCGGCCTGGTCCGTCCGGAAGACGAGGATGCCCCTGCCATCGATCAGGAACGCATACATGTAGGTGATGCCGACCCCCGCGCCGCTGAAACGGCCGACCACGTCGGCCGCCCCGCCCGGCTGGTTGTCCAGCTCGACGGCGAAGACATCGGAGATGGCGACAGCCACGCCGACCGCCTTGAGCTCGCGGCAGGCGCGGTCGGGCTCGCTGCAGATGATCCGGAAAATGCCGTACTCCGCCGTGTCGGCGATCGTGCAGGCAATGATCTGGATCCGCAGCTGCTTGATCAGCTCGAGGACCTTCTGCAGCGTCCCGGACTGATTCTCGATGAAGATGGACAATTGTCTGATGGTCATAGTATTCTGGATCAATAGAGTTTGCGTTTGTCGATCACGTGGGTGCTCTTGCCCTGGCTGCGCTCGATGGTGCCCGGCGCCTTGATCTGGACCTTGGCGTTGATGCTCAGCACGCTGCGGAGCTTGTCGGCGAAGCGCTTCTCCAGCTCGGAGATGGCGGCCGGCGTATCGAGCGTGGCGTTGAAGTAGTCGGGCCGGAGCTCGACCTGCACCATCAGGGTGTCGAGGTTGTTGACGCGGTCCACGATGAGCATATAGAGCGGAGCGAACTCCTCCATCGTCAGCACCACGCTCTCCACCTGGGACGGGAAGACGTTGATGCCGCGGATGATGAGCATGTCGTCCGTGCGGCCCTGGATGGCGGACATCCGCACGTTGGTGCGGCCGCA
>LUZH01000151.1 GCA_001602885.1 Bacteroidales bacterium Bact_16
GAATCCTTACGATCTATAATGGCGCCGCCCAGTTCACGCTGCTGGACGTGGACGGCGTCCAGTTGGTTCAAAATGAATAGAATATGAGACGCATCCACCTTATTCTGACCGCAATAGCCCTATTCGTCACGACGCTCGCTTCCGCGCAGACGTACCGTGATTCGGTCAAGGTCTATTTCCGCCAAGGCAAGACGGAGTTCGATCCCCATTTCGAGGGGAACGGCCGCCGCTTTACCGATTTCGCCAATAAGGTCCGCTCCCTGCAGCGCGACACGACCGCAAACATCCTGCGCGTGGTCGTGAACGCCACCGCCTCGCCGGAGGGCTCCGCCGAGGCCAACGAGCGCATCGCCTACAACCGCGCCCATAACATCGCCGAATACCTCTCCCTGTCGCTGCGTTTCGATCCCAACAGCTTCGAGGTGCACTTCAAGGACATCGACTGGCCGCTGTTCGAGACGCTGGTCCGCGAGGACCCGTACGTCCCGATGCGCCGCCAGCTCCTGCCCCTGATCGAGGAGCGGGACCTGCGCCGGATCAAGGTCGTGCGTTTCCAGCGCACGTGGGACTACCTCCTGGAGAATGTCTTCCCGGAGATGCGTTCCACCGTGGTGGTCTTCGAATATGAGATCCTGCCGGCGGTCGCGCCCATCGAGGCGCCGGTGACCGTGGAGAAGCAGGAGCCGGAGGCGCCGGTCGTGCGCACGCCCGTCACGCTCCCGCCGCCCCTGCCGGACGACGACGACTTCGACGTGGACTATGATTTCTCGGACACGTGGCCCTGGAGCTTCTACCTCAAGACCAACATCCCGGCCCTGGCCCTGCTGGACGCCAACATCGCGGTCGAATTCGAGATGGGGCGCCACCTGTCGTTCAGCCTGCCGGTCTACTATTCGGCCGCCGACTGGTTCAGCGTGCAGAACAAGTTCCGCGTGTTCGGCACGCAGCCCGAGCTGCGCTTCTGGTTCCGCGACAATTTCAGCGGCCCGTTCCTGGCCGCGCACGGGACCTTCGGATATTACAACATCGCCCTGCAGCAGGAGACTTTCCGCATCCAGGACCGCGCCGGCAAGACTCCGGCGTATGGCGGCGGAATCAACTTCGGCTGGAAGTTCCGCTTCGACCCGCACGGTGCCGACCGCTGGGGCCTGGAGCTGAGCGTGGGTGGCGGCTACCTGCATCTCGACTACGACAAGTTCTACAACGTCGAGAATGGCCGTTATTCCGCGTCCGAGGTGCGTGACTACTTCGGCCTGGACCACGCGTCCATCGCCCTTACTTATCGGATTGGCAAGAAAAGATGATGTATCGTTCAGCACGAATATGGTTCCTGTTGGCTGCGGGCGCGTTGCTTGCGTCCTGCAACCCGCACGAATTCCCGACCGGCGAAGGGGATCCCGCCCAGGATTTCTCCGTCCGGCTGGTGTTCGAGGAGGACATGGAGTCCCTGACGGTCGACGGACAGCCGGCCACCAAGGCGGGGAGGGCGTCGCTGGGTTATCGCTATGCGGTACAGCTGTTCCGCTACCACGGCGAGTCCCAGTTCGGCCTCACGCCTGACTATACGTATGAGTTTACCCGCAAGTCCAACGTCGTCGCGCTCGACACGACGCTCTACCTGGCCATCGATCCGGTCAAGTACCAGGTCTACACCTGGGTGGACCGCCTCGACGAGGCGGGGGAGCCGTTCTATGACGCGTCCGACTTCGAGGACATCCGGATCGGCGCCGACTACGCCGCCGGGGCCACGGCCCGCGACGCGTTCGTCGGCCAGACCGACCTCGACCTGTCGGGCCGCTATGTGGCCGGCGAGCGCCTGCAGCGGACGCTGCACCTGGTCCGCCCGGTCGCGCAGCTGCGTTTCGTGGCGCCGGAGGCGCTCACCTTCCTAAGCTACACGGGCGGCGTGGGCAGCGACCGGATGCAGGCCGAACTGCGCTACAAGGAGCCGGTCCAGGATGGCTACAACCTCTTCCGCGACCGGACCTGCGCCACCCGCGAGGGGGCGTCGGTCACGATGCGCCCGGAGCTGGACGCTTCCGGCGAGCTGGTCTTCTGCTCCGACTTCGTCTTCGCCCCGGCGGGGCAGGACGGGACGGTGGACGTCGAATTCCGGCTGACCGACCTCGAGGGCAACCCGATCAGTTCCTTCTCCGGCGAAGTGCCCGTCCGCCGGGGCTGGACCACCACGGTCACGTTTGAGATCCCTGACCTGGGCGGCGGCAACAAGACGAGCGGTATCGGGATCAATCCCGGTTTTGACGACGAAATAGAAATCCAACTATAACCCAATCACATACAATGAAAAAATTACTCATTTTTCTGATGACCGCCGCAGCCGTGATGGCCGCGACGTCCTGCCAGAAGGAGATTGGCGAAGGCCCTGCCGCTGACGGGACCAAAGTCAATGCCACGTTCTCTATCGACCTCGGCGCTGCCACCAAGGCCTTCGCCGACGGTACTACTGTTGACAAGCTTTATGCTGGCATCTACGAAATCGGCGCAGCCGATGAATACACCTGGATCGCCGACAACGCCGACGCCCCGATCGCGATCAGCGCGGGCGCCGCTTCCGTGACCTTCAACGGCAAGATCGCGCTCGGCAAGTCCTACAAGGTGGTTTTCTGGGCCCAGAAGGAAGGCGCTCCCTACGCCATCGACTGGGCGAAGAGCGTCACCACCGGCCCGACCGTCACCGTGACGGCCACCGGCGCCGCCAACGACGAGGCCCGCGACGCGTTCTTCGGAATGTATGAGACGGGCGCCGTCACCGGCAGCATCGACCTGACCGGCTCGCCCGTCACGCTCAAGCGTCCCTTCTCCCAGGTCAACGTGCTCGTCCCGACGGCCAACTTCGTCGACGCCACGGCCGCGGTCACCTCTTCGATGACCGTCGCCCAGGCCCCGACCGTGCTCAACCTGGCCACCAAGGCGACTTCCGACCCTGCCGACTGGACCTTCAGCTCCGCCGCCATCGCCGAGGCCGCCTTCGGCACCTATGCCAGCACGCACAAATATGTCGCGATGAACTACGTCCTCGTGGACCAGACCGCCGCGGATCCGCGCTACGACGTCACCTTCTCGGTGACCTCCGATACGCAGGTCGCCTCTGACAAGCAGGTCAAGAACGCCCCGCTCAAGCCCAACGGACGCACCAACATCGTCGGCAACATCTTCGACGCCAACTTCAACATCACCGTCCCGATCGTCATCGATCCGGGCACCGGCACCGACCAGGTCGTGACGACGGTCACCGTGACCGTCGGCCAGACCGCCGCCGAGGCCGTCGAGCTGACCTACAACCCCACCGATCCTGCGTCCACCTCGATCGAGGTCGCCGTCAGCCACCCCGTCGAGGTGGAGGCCGACAAGCCGCAGATCACCGTGGAGCCCGCGACCGTCGCCACCGCCGAGTGGAACCTCACCACCGGCAAGCTCGACGTGACCCCGCTGGTGGCCAACGGCAACGCCGTCATCACCCTCGTCTTCCCGGCCGTCACCAAGACCGAGTATTCCTCCGCCACCGTGCAGGTCTACGTCAAGGTCGGCAATGGCCAGAACGAGGAGCTGGAGCAGGTCGCCGCCCCGACCTTCACGCCGGCCGCCGGTGAGTACACCGCCGCCCAGAGCGTGGAGATCGCCTGCGCGACCGAAGGCG
>LUZH01000152.1 GCA_001602885.1 Bacteroidales bacterium Bact_16
GTGTTTGTATTTATTGTTATTTCATTGCATCAGAACAGCGAGCCGGCGGCGTTGCTGTCGTAGGGATCCAAGCCCATGTGCTTGTAGGAGAGTTCCGTGGCCACGCGGCCACGCTGGGTGCGTACGATGAAGCCTTCCTTGATCAGGAAAGGCTCGTAGACTTCTTCGAATGTGCCCTGGTCCTCGCCGATGGCCGTGGCCAGCGTGTTGGCGCCGACCGGGCCGCCCTTGAAGGTGGTGATGATGGTCCGGAGGATCTTGTTGTCGATTGCGTCCAGGCCGCGCTTGTCGATGTTGAGCTTGTCCAGGGCGTAGCGGGCGATCTTGAGGTCGATGTGGCCGTCGCCCATCACCTGCGCGAAGTCGCGCACGCGGCGCAGCAGCGAGTTGGCTATACGCGGCGTGCCGCGGCTGCGGAGCGCGATCTCCTGCGCCGCTTCCGGCTCGATCTCCACCTTGAGGATGCCGGCACTGCGCTTGACGATGCGCACCAGGTCGTCCGTGTCGTAGTATTCCAGCCCTTCGGTGATGCCGAAACGGGCCCGGAGCGGCGCCGTCAGCAGGCCCGCGCGGGTCGTGGCGCCCACGAGCGTGAAGGGATTGAGGGAAATGCGCACCGACCGGGCGCCCGGCCCCTTGTCGATCATGATGTCGATGACGTAGTCCTCCATCGCGGAGTAGAGATACTCCTCCACTTCCGGAGCCAGCCGGTGGATCTCGTCGATGAAGAGCACGTCGCCCTCCTCCAGGGAAGTGAGCAGGCCGGCCAGGTCGCCGGGACGGTCCAGGACCGGACCGGAAGTGATCTTCATGTTGACCCCCATCTCGTTGGCGATGATGTGCGCCAGCGTCGTCTTGCCCAGACCCGGAGGGCCGTGGAAAAGCGTGTGGTCCAGCGACTCGCCGCGCATCTTGGCTGCCTGGATATAGACGCGGAGCCTGGACACGATCTCACCCTGTCCGGTGAAATCTTCCAGCTCCTGGGGCCGGATAATTCCGTCCAAATCCTTATCTTTGCAGTCGTTTGCGTTATGAGGGTCGAATTCCTGCATAGGGGCCTTGACAATCAGAATACAAATATAACTCTTTTATTTTGATAATTTGATGTTTTATAATGGGCTGTTGAAATGTTGATAATTGAACTAACCCATTATTTATCAAATATTTAATAGAATAGAAGCTTGTTAAAAAGTCTGTTGAAACGCTGTTTTTTCCGCTGTTGAAAACCGGGCGGCCGTTTTTTTCCACCGCCGGAAAGGTCCGGTGAACACGTTTTCAACATACTTTTCAACCGCTTTTCGGCAGAGCATGTTGATAAGTTCAAAATCTTCGGAGTGCCTGCGCGACAGAATAAAAACCGCAAGGGAAGTATTCTGCCGCGGCCTCTTTTTGTCCGCCCGCTGGTTTGTCCTGTCACAGGTGGCGGACAAGGGTGTGCACGTGGTCGTGCTGCCCAACCGGGAGGCGGCCGAATACTGCGCGGCGGACCTGTATCCCCTGATCGAGGGCGACCGGGTCTTCTTCCTTCCTGAATCGGGCCGCAGCGTGGAGCGGAGCAACTACAAGTCGTCGCTCGGCGTCCAGCGCACCGCCGCGATCGGCAAGCTGCTGGAGGCGGGAAGCGACCTGCTGGTCATCGTGACCTATCCGGAGGCGCTGGCGGAAGAAGTGCCGACCACGCAGGCCATCAAGGATGCCGTTTTCCGCATCCGGGAGGGGCAGGAGATTTCCCATTCCGACATCATCAAGACGCTCTCCGCCAACGGCTTCGAGAAAGTGGACTTCGTCTCCGCGCCCGGGCAGTATGCCATCCGCGGATCCATCGTGGACATCTTCTCCTTCTCGGAGAATTATCCTTTCCGCATCTCCTTCTGGGGCAATGAGATAGAGACCATCCACTCCTTCGACTGCAACACGCAGCTCTCCCGGGACAAGGTCTCCGCCGCCGAGATCATTTCCAACGTGGTGGGCGGCGGCGAAGTGCAGGGACAGCCCCTTTCCGACCTATTCCCGAAGGACAGCCTGCTGTGGCTGGACTCTTCGGACATGTATTTCCGGGAAGCTTTCTTCCCGGCCCTCGAGCGGTTTCGGCGCGTGTATATCGACGCGCCCCTGTCGTATGCGGGCGACGATTTCGTCTATTTCCAGATCTCCCCGCAGCCGACTTTCAACAAGAATTTCGAACTCCTGACGGAGGACATCCGCACGCATCTGGAGAACGGCTACCGCGTCCTGATCTACGGCGAGAAGGAGCAGCAGCTGGAGCGCGTCCGCTCCATCCTGTCGCAGAACGGCGGCCTGCTGCCCGAATTCGTGTTCGGCAAGAACATCCACAACGGCTTCATCGATGCCCAGGACAAGGTCTGCTGCTACTCCGACCACGAGATCTTCGACCGCTTCCACCGCGTCAGCCTGCGGCGCACTGTGGAGAAGAGCGAGCAGCTGACGGTCAATGACTTGAATTCGTTCAACATCGGCGACTACGTCGTCCATATCGACCACGGCGTGGGCGTGTTCGGCGGCCTGGTCCGGATGCGCGACGACTTCGGCCGCATGCGCGAAGTCGTCAAGATCACCTACAAGGACGGCGATGTGGTGTTCGTGTCCGTGCACGCCCTGCACAAGATCTCCCGTTTCCGCTCCCGCGACGGGGAGCCCCCGCGCATCAACAAGCTGGGCTCCAAGTCGTGGGTCACCCTGAAATACAACGCCAAGTCCAAGGTCAAGGACATCGCCAAGGACCTCATCCAGCTGTACGCGAAGAGGCGTGCCTCGAAGGGCTTCGCCTTCTCGGCCGACACCTACCTGCAGGAGGAGCTGGAATCGTCCTTCATGTACGAAGATACGCCCGACCAGGAAACGGCCACCGCGGCCGTCAAGCGGGACATGGAGGACTCCTGTCCGATGGACCGCCTGATCTGCGGCGACGTGGGTTTCGGCAAGACGGAAATCGCCGTCCGGGCGGCCTTCAAGTCCGTTTGCGACAGCAAGCAGGTGGCCGTGCTCGTGCCGACCACCATCCTCGCGCTGCAGCATTTCAACACGTTCAGGAACCGCCTGCAGAACCTCCCCTGCAACATCGACTACGTCAGCCGCCTGCGCACGGCCAAGGAGATCGCCGACATCAAGCGGCGCCTCGCCGAAGGACAGATCGACATCCTGATCGGCACGCACAAGATCCTGAGCAAGGAATTCGCCTTCAAGGACCTCGGCCTGCTGATCATCGACGAGGAGCAGAAGTTCGGCGTGGCCGCCAAGGAGAAGCTCCGCACGCTGAAGGCGTCCGTGGACACGCTCACGCTCACGGCCACCCCGATCCCG
>LUZH01000153.1 GCA_001602885.1 Bacteroidales bacterium Bact_16
GACACCTGCCTGTCCGGCGCCGTCGAGGTGGCCTACGAACTCAAGAACGTCTGCGACTGGCTCATCGTGTCGCCGACGGAGATCCTGACCGCCGGGATGAACTACACCACCCTCTCGTGGGACATGTTCGCCGGCAAGGATCCCGACCTGCTCACCTACTGCCAGGAATACTTCCGCTCCTATGACGCGAAGGAAGGCAACTACCGCGCCGCCACGGTCACCCTGGTGGACTGCTCGAAGCTGGACGACCTTGCTCGTGTCTTCAGCGACGTCATGGCAAGGCGTTTCCCGTACAGCGACGACGAGCTGCGTGCCGTGCGCGACGCGACCCAGCGCTATTTCTACGAATCTTCCTCGCTCCGTTTCTTCTACGACCTGCGCGATTTCGCCGTGCAGGCAGGCGCTACCCCCGAAGAGCTGCAGGCGCTGGATGCGGCCCTCGCCGCGGCGGTCCCGTACCACGCGGAGACGCCCACTTTCTTCGACCTCCCGCTTGAGCGCTGCTGTGGTTTGTCGGTCTATATCCCCGAGGATGACCGTCCTCAGCTCAACGCCGCCTATAAACAGCTCCACTGGTACTGGTCGATGGGATATCAAGTGCTCTTCTAATATTTTTGGTAGAACCCCATTTTTTGCGTACATTTGTACAAATGTACAGTCCTGGATTGGACTGTGCGTTCGGGATCGCGGCGACGGCTCTTGGATAGGAGCGCGGCCGGTTGGCAGGGACGACTCCTGCCGTCGATCCGGATCTTTGCCCGACGCTCTGCCTCTGGAGGGTCGGGGAGTGGGAGAAATGTACCGCTCATGAACGAAAACATCATCCAACCATCCCCTGACGGATACCACTGGTACGCCCTTAAAGTTTTCTACAACAGGGTAGTATACCTCCGTTCCCTGCTTCCGGACAACGTGGAGACTTATATCCCGTTGCAGACGGTCGAGGAATACGAGCGGGGGCAGCTGAACTATGTGGAGAAGCAGCTGATCCCCTCGCTTCTCTTCGTGCGCTGTCCGGAGGAGTGGCTGGTCAAGTTCAAGCACGAACACAACGCGGACTTCATGTTCTACTCGGAGCCTGAGACGCACAAGCCCGGAGCCATCCCCGACGACGAGATGCGCTCCTTCATCCTCGTGACCTCCGCGGATGCGGGCCGCAACGTCAAGTATTTCGGCGCCGACGCGCCGGAGTACCGCACGGGTGACCGCGTGCGCGTGACCGGCGGCATCTACAAGGGCGCCGAGGGCTACATCAAGCGCATCAAGAAGGACCGCAAGCTCATCGTGTCCGTGACCGGCGTCGCCGTCGTGGCCGTGAGCTACATTCACCCTGACTTTTTGGAGAAGATATGAAGATAGCAATCGCCGGCACCGGCTACGTGGGGCTCAGCCTCGCCACCCTCCTCGCGCAGCACAACGAGGTGGTGGCGGTGGACGTGATCCCCGAGAAGGTCGACAAGATCAACCGCCGCATCAGCCCGATCCAGGACAAGGAGATTGAGGAATACCTCGCCACCCGTCCGCTGCGGCTGACCGCCACGCTGGACGCCCGCGCGGCCTACCGCGACGCCGACTTCGTCGTCATCGCCGCTCCGACCAACTACGACCCCAAGCAGAACTTCTTCGACACCACGCACGTGGAGGAAGTCGTCGAACTGGTGCTGGAGGTCAACCCGGCCGCCACGATGGTCATCAAGAGTACCGTCCCCGTGGGCTACACGCGCTCCCTGCAGCAGCGCTATCCCGCCGGGCGTTTCCTGTTCTCGCCGGAGTTCCTCCGCGAGAGCAAGGCCCTCTACGACAACCTCTACCCGTCCCGCATCATCGTGGGCCACGACGGGCCGGCCGCCAGCGCCGAGGCCTTCGCCGCGCTGCTGCGCGGGGCTGCGCTCAACGACCCGCAGGTCCTGTTCATGGGGACCACCGAGGCCGAGGCCGTCAAGCTCTTCGCCAACACCTACCTGGCCCTGCGCGTCAGCTACTTCAACGAACTGGACACCTACGCCGAGATGAAGGGCCTCGACACACGCGCCATCATCGAGGGCGTGTGCCTCGACCCGCGCATCGGCACGCACTACAACAACCCCTCCTTCGGCTACGGCGGCTACTGCCTCCCGAAGGACACCAAGCAGCTGCTCGCCAACTTCAACGACGTGCCCGAGAACCTCATCAAGGCCATCGTGGAGAGCAACCGCACCCGCAAGGACTACATCGCCGACCGCGTCCTCGACAAGGCCGGCTACTATACCGCATCCAGCGATTATGACACGGCCCGCGAGCACGAAGTCGTGATCGGCGTGTACCGCCTCACGATGAAATCCGGCTCCGACAACTTCCGCCAGAGCGCCATCCAGGGCATCATGAAGCGGATCAAGGCCAAGGGCGCCACCGTCATCGTGTACGAGCCGGCCCTGCCCGACGGCAGCACCTTCTTCGGCAGCCTGGTCGTCAACGACCTCGCCGCCTTCAAGGCCCGCTCCGCCGCCATC
>LUZH01000154.1 GCA_001602885.1 Bacteroidales bacterium Bact_16
GGGCGGCCCCGCCGGCAAAGGAATCGACGAGAAATATCTCGTCCGCTATGCCCGGGAGATCGCGGAGGCCGTCAAGGCCGGACACCAGGTCGCCGTCGTCAATGGCGGAGGCAATTTCTTCCGCGGCCTGCAGGGTGTCGGCAAGGGCTTCGACCGCATCACGGGCGACCGCATGGGCATGCTCGCCACCGTGATGAACGCCCTGGCCATCGCCGGCGCGGTCCGCAGCTTCGGCATCGAAGCGGAGGTCTTCACCGCCACGCCGATGCTGCCCGTGGCCCACTACTACCGCAAGGAAGACGCCGTGGCGCTCCTCGAGCGCGGAGGCGTCGCCCTCATCGCCGGAGGCACCGGCAATCCTTTCTTCACCACCGACTCCGGCGCCGCGCTGCGCGCGCTCGAGATCGGGGCGGACGCCCTCCTCAAGGGCACGCGCGTGGACGGCGTCTACACCGCCGACCCCGAGAAGGACCCCACCGCCAAGCGCTACGACGAGCTCACCTTCTCCAAGGCGATCTCCGACAAGCTCAAGGTCATGGACCTGACGGCCTTCGCCCTCTGCGAGCAGGGCCCGATCCCCATCATCGTCTTCAACGTCGAGCAGGACGGCAATCTGGCACGGCTGTTGAACGGCGAGAAGATCGGCACCGTCGTGCACGCGTAGCGCGCGTATATTCAATAGGACTATTAACACACAACTCAAGAAGATATGTTGACCGAACAAGCCAAAGAAATCATCAACCAGACCGATGGCAAGATGCAGGAAGCCCTCAACTTCCTCGAGGAGGACCTCAAGTCCTACCGTGTCGGCAAGGCCAACCCTGCCATATTCAACGGTGTGACCATCGACTACTACGGTACTCCCACCCCGCTGCACCAGGTGGCCTCCATCTCCGCCCCGGACGTCAAGACCCTCGCCCTGCAGCCCTGGGAGAAGAACCTCATCAACAAGATCGAGAAGGCCATCATCGACGCCAACCTCGGCCTCACCCCGTCCAACAACGGCGAGGTGATCCGCTGCGCCGTCCCCGCCCTCACGGAAGACCGCCGTAAGGACCTCATCAAGAAGGCCAAGGCCGCCGGCGAGCAGGCCAAGGTCGTGGTGCGCAACGCCCGCCGCGACGGCATCGAGATCCTGAAGAAGGCCCAGAAGAACGACGGCATGTCCGAGGACACCGAGAAGGAAGCCGAAGCCGAAGTGCAAAAGCTGACCGACAAGAACGTCAAGCACGTCGACGAACTCGTCTCCGCCAAGGAAAAGGAAATCCTCACCGTCTGACCGATGAAACGTTTCTTTACAACTTTAGCCACTGCGCTCCTGACGGTGCCGGTGGCTTTTTTTGCCCTCGCAGGTGAAGGTCCGGGACCGTCCTTCGTCTCCCGGCTCGACGACATCCTGGACGACAGCGATTCGCCCTGGAAGATTTCCCTGTTCGCCCTCACCGACGTGAACGGCGACGAACTCGCCGACCTGGTGCTCGCCAGCTCCGACCTCAGCCAGATGACCGTCTACGCCGGCGGCGAGAAGCGCCCCCTGAAACTGAAGTCCATCCCGGAGGACAAGATGAAAGCGCTCCGAGACCGGAACGAGACCTTCTACGAGCCGGTCTCCTACCTGTATTTCTCGCTGGGCACCCCCGAAGACGACCACCTGGTCGCGCTCGCGCCCCGCTTCATCTGGAGCGCCCGGCTGGGCGACAACCGCTTCGCCTTCTCCACGGGCGAAGGCGCGGATGTCGACGACGCCGCGCTCAAAGCCTACACCAAGATGGTGTTCAAGCCCCACGTGGGCAACGTGACCTACGCCGGATCGGAAGATTCCGTCCTGGAGTACTACGAGCAGGACAAGGTCTGGCGGATGGACGATCCCATCTTCGTCCAGACGGAATTCCGCGGCTACACGGGCGACGAGGTGGCGCCGATCCTCTTCAAGGACGGTTTCCAGCAGACCGTCAACCTGCTGCAGTTCAGCCGCTGGAAGCACGGCGAGGCCGTCAAGGCCGTCAGCGACGACGTCAAGGCGATGATCTCGGACAACTACAACGGCGAGCGCGTCCTCGGCGTCCGCTACGTCGCGGACTGCAGCGCCAACGAGCGCGTCTGGTACCGCGTCATCTTCGAGCCCCGCGAAGGGACCGGCCACTACGCCCTGGTCTGCATCGCCGAGGGCTCCGTCGCATCCGTCTGGGACGAATTCGACGAGCTGGAGGATCCGTCGGACGTCTGGTACGGCGGCAACATCAACGATTTCTGGAACTGGAAGGAAGTCGAGTTCATGGCCATGTGGGGCTCCCCCGCCGGCCTGGAGATCGCCGTCCGCTGGCCGTCCCGCGAGGGCATCCACTACAGCATCCTCCGGGAATACGGCAGCAAGATGGTCTTCGCCTACGACGACTACCAGTACATCATGGCCTATTAGCCGGACCTGTTCCGGACGCGAAACGGCCCCGGCAGTCCGCCGGGGCCGTTTCCGTATCGCTAGAGCTGGGTGATGAATTCCGTGAACAGCTCCCTCTCGGCGTCGGACAGGAAGTCCGACTCGATGGGGACCATGAAGATGCGCTGCATCAGGCCTTCCGGCATTCCGGAGTAGTCCAGCAGGCGCTGCGCGTCCTTCTCCGTCGTGATGATGGCCGCCGTGGGATGGTCCTTGATGGCGTCCTGCAGGCGGTTGATGTCCTTCCATGCGTAGCGGTGGTGGTCCGGGAAGGAGAAGCGCCTGACGATCTTGTAGGTGTCGCTCAGGAAGGAGCGCAGCGGGCCGTCCTTGGCGATGCCGGTCACGACGACCACCTTCTTGGAATAGACGAAGCGCGGCTCCGCGGTGGGGAACACGCCTTCGGGCGACAGGTAGCGGACGGTCGTGAAGAAGATCTGCTGCCGGCGGCCCTTGGGGTTGGTCGCCTCGCACGTGGCGGGGTCATAGTCGGTGTAGCCCATCTCCCCGACGAACCGGGCGCGGGCTTCTTCGTCCAGGGTCTCCGGACACTTGGTCACGACCACGGCGTGGGAGTCGTACATCCGCTCCGGCAGGTCGCGCAGGCGGCCCAGCGGGAGGAGCATGTCTTTGTGGACCGGGCGGTTGTAGTCCACCAGGACGACCGTCTTGGTGGCCTTGAGCCGGCGGTACTGGTAGGCGTCGTCGAGGACGATGTAGTCAGCGGCCGGGAATTCGCGGTTCCAGCATCTGCGCGCCCACTTGCGCCCCTGGAGCTTCTCGGGGTGCACCAGCAGGTCGGTGCCCTCCACGCGGTCCTTGTCCACGGCCACGACCACGCCCGGGAATTTCTTCTTGACCTGGAGCGGTTCGTCTCCGAACATCGTCGCGCTGCCGGCCACGGTCACCTGCTGGAAACCGCGGCTTTCGCGCTTGTAGCCGCGCGAGAGCACGGCAAGCTGCCGGCCGGCCCACTTGGGACTCTGCCCGAGCAGGCGCAGGACCATCTCTACGTGCGGGGTCTTGCCCGTGCCGCCGACGGTCACGTTGCCGATGCACAGGGTGGGCACGTCGGCGTAGTGGAACTTGCGGGCGGGCCGGCTGAAGCGGCGGTCGCGCAGCTTCAGGACCAGATAGTAGGGGAAAAGGAGGATCTTGTCAATCATAGCGCTTTTCTATGGAATCTAAGATATCTTGCAATTCGGCCACGTCCAGGGTCGTGACCATCCGCATGCGGGTCTCCTTGAAATCGGGCAGGCCCTTGAAATAGCAGGAAAGGTGGCGGCGCATCTCGTAGATGCCGCGCGGCTCGCCCTTGTACTTCAGGGACAGGGCGAGGTGGCGGCGCGCCAGGGCGACCTTCTCCGAGACGGGTAGTACTTGATCTCGCGGAAGATCCACGGGTGGCCGAAGGTCGCGCGGCCGATCATCACGGCGTCCACGCCGTAGCGCTCGAAGGCCGCGCGGGCGGAAGGCCCGTCGGTGATGTCGCCGTTGCCGATGATGGGGATATGCATCCGGGGATTGGCCTTGACGGCCCCGATCAGCGTCCAGTCGGCGGCGCCCTTGTAGAGCTGGCAGCGCGTGCGGCCGTGGATGGTCAGCGCGGCGATGCCCACGTCCTGCAGGCGCTCGGCGAGCTCGACGATGATCTTGGAGCTGTCGTCCCAGCCCAGGCGGGTCTTGACCGTGACGGGCTTGCCGACCGCCTCCACGACGGCCTTGGTGATGGCCACCATCTTGTCCGGCTCGC
>LUZH01000155.1 GCA_001602885.1 Bacteroidales bacterium Bact_16
CCGATGGTGTAGGACTGGAAGCCGCCGAGCGAGAGGCCGCAGATGGCGCGGTGGTCGCGGTCGGCGATGGTGCGGAAGCGCGCGTCGAAGGTCGGGACGGTCTCCTCGACCATCACCTTCTCGAAGGCGTCGAAGTTGAACAGGTTGAAGCGGCCGCCCGGCTCCGCGCCGGCCAGCGTCGCCACGCCGTGCTCGCAGACGATGATCATCGGCTCGCATTCCTTGGCGGCGATCAGGTTGTCCATGATGTTCTGCATCATGCCCTGGGTGGCCCAGCCGGTCTCATCTTCGCCGGCGCCGTGCATCAGGTAGAGCACCGGGAAGCGGCGCTCCGGCTCCGAGGCGTACTGGGGCGGGAGATAGACGTAGCAGGTGCGCTCCGCGGCCGTCAGCGCGGAAGGATATTTCTCGATGCGGATCTCGCCGTGCGGGACCTTCTTCTCCAGATAATAGTCCACGCCGGCCTCGGGGATCTCGATGCCGCTGCCCCAATAGAACGAGCCGAAGAACTGCTGCGTGTTGGGGTCGGCCACCCGCTTGCCGTCCACGTTGAGCATGTAGTAGTGGAAGCCCGGCACGAGCGGCTCGGAAGTGGCCTCCCAGATGCCGTCCTCGCCCTTCGTCATGGCGTAGGACTTGCCGCCGACGTTCACGGCGACGGAGTCGGCGTCGGGGAAGTCGACGCGGAAGACGGCGCTGAGGTCGGGGTTGACCATCGGGTAGTCATGGCCCGGGAGGTTGGTGGTGGCGGGAGTCGGCTTGCTGAGCACGCCGACCTGGGAATTGCCCGTGCAGGCAGCGAACAGGGCCGCTGCGGCGAGCAGCCCGAAGAAGAACTTGAGTTTCATATACGTGGTTTTAGTTTTAGCAAAGTTACGCAATAAACGCATCGGCGCGAGGGCGAAATATCGCGCAATTCGGTCAGAATCTTTGGAAATTCCTTACACTGCGCGGGTCTTGTCCCGCAGCCAGTCGGCGATCTCGCCGGGCAGGTGCGGGGAGAGCGCCTGCCAGACGCGTTCGTGGTAGGCGTTGAGCCAGTCGATCTCGGCGCGGTCCAGCAGCGACAGGTCGAGCGCGTCGGTCTCGAAGTGGCAGAGCGTGAGCGGTTCGAAGGCGAGCCAGCGGCCGAATTCGGAGACGCCCGCTTCCACGCACAGCAGCAGGTTCTCGTGCCGCACGCCGTGCTGCCCTTCGCGGTAGATGCCCGGCTCGTCGGAGACGATCATCCCGGGCTCGAAGGGGACGGGGTTGAGGTTCTGCCGGATGTCGTGCGGTCCTTCGTGCACGCCGAGGAACCAGCCCACGCCGTGGCCCGTGCCGTGCCCGAAATTGCGCTTGCTGCGCCAGAGCGGCGCGCGGGCGAGGACGTCCAGCCGACAGCCGGGCGTCCCCTCCGGGAAGACGGCCGTCGCCAGGGCGATGTGCCCCTTGAGCACGAGCGTGTAGTCTTCGCGCTCCAGCGCGGAAAGGCGCCCCATCGGGACGGTGCGCGTGATGTCGGTGGTGCCGCAGGTATACTGCCCGCCGGAGTCGCACAGGTACAGCCCCTCGTCGCGGATCACCGGCGCGTAGTTGTGCGGGGTGATGTAGTGCGGCAGGGCGGCGCCGGGACCGTAGGCGGAGATGGTCTCGAAGCTGTCGCCCAGGTAGTCCTTCTGGTCGCCGCGCAGCTGGCCGAGCTTGACGGAGGCGTCCCATTCCGTGATTTCGCGCCCTGCGGCGACGGACTTCTCCAGCCAGTAGAGGTAGCGCTCCATCGCGACGCCGTCCTGCAGGTGCGCCTCGCGCATCCCGGCGATCTCGCGCGCGTTCTTGACGGCCTTGCGCAGCCCGACGGGGCTCGTGCCCTCTTCGAGGGCCACGCCGTCGGACGCCAGGGTGGAATAGAGCTGGTAGTTGAGGCTGGACGCGTCCACGAAGAGGCGGCCCTGGAACTCGGAAGGGAGATAATCGATGTCGGAATAGGGATGCAGGCGCACCCCGTCCGCCTCCAGGATGCTGAAGGTGGCCCGGGAATCCTGGTCTTCGACCTTGTCCTTGAGGACATACCAGCACACCTCGGAGCGCGTGACGAGCAGGTAGCTGATCACGAGCGGGTTGTATTCGATGTCGGAGGCGCGCACGTTGAGGAGCCAGGCGATCTCGTCGAGCGCCGTGAGCAGGATGCCGTCGCAATCCTGCCCGCGCAGGAAGGCGCGCAGCCAGGATATCTTCTCCCGGCGGGTCTCGCCGGGGTCCACCGTGAAGATGGGCGTCTGCGGGATGGCCGGCCGGTCCGTCCAGAAACGGTCCAGCAGGTCGGGGACGCTGAGGACGGTCCCCGGCAGCGACTGCGCAAACCCGGCGCCCGTGCACAGGCCGTCCACGGCGATGAGGGCGTCGTCGCCGAACTGCTGCCGCAGCCAGTCGGGGATGGGGACCTGCTCCGGCACGCGCATCTTGTGGAGCGCGATGCCCGTGCCTGCGAGCTGCTGCTCCGCCTGGATGAAGTAGCGCGTGTCCGTCCAGAGGCCGGCGTGGTCGAGGGTGACCACCAGGTCGCCGGCTTCGCCGGTGAATCCCGACAGCCATTCCACCTGCTTCCAGCGCTCGGCGGGATACTCGCTGCAATGGGGGTCGGAACCGGTGACGACCACGGCGTCCCAGCCCTTGGCGCGCATCAGGGTGCGCAGCATTTCGATTCTTTCAGCCATACCATACAAATATAATTATTATTTTTGCATGGTATGAAGATAGGGAACCTGGATCTGGGAGAGCGCCCGCTGCTGCTCGCGCCGATGGAAGACGTCACGGACGTCTCTTTCCGCGTACTCTGCCGCGAGCAGGGCGCGGACATGGTCTACACGGAGTTCGTCAACTCCGACGGCCTGGTGCGCGACGTGCCCAAGACCATCGCCAAGATGCTACGGCCAGCATCCCGACGCGATGGTGGAGGCGGCCCGGATGGCCGACCGGGCGGCGGAGCTCGCCGGCGGCCACGGCGCCGACCTGGTGGACATCAACTTCGGCTGCCCGGTGAGCAAGATCGCCGGCCGGGGCGCCGGCTCCGGGATGATGCGCGAGCCGGACAAGATGGTGGCCATCACCAAGGCCGTCGTGGAGGCGGTCGGCAAG
>LUZH01000156.1 GCA_001602885.1 Bacteroidales bacterium Bact_16
AAGCAGACGGGCGGTCGAGGCAAATTTGCTGATATTATCGTCGAGATCGGACCCGCCGACGAAGGCGCGACCGGTCTTCAGTTTGACAACCAGGTCAAGGGCGGCAACGTGCCTAAGGAATTCGTTCCCTGCGTTCAGAAGGGCTTCGAGTCCGCGATGGCAAACGGCGTCCTGGCCGGTTACGAGGTCCCTGCTCTGAAGGTGACGCTCCTGGACGGTTCCTTCCACCCTGTGGACTCCGACCAGCTTTCCTTCGAGCTCGCCGCGCGTATGGCTTTCCGTCACGCTTGTCCCAAGTGCAAGCCTGTCATCCTGGAGCCTATTATGAACCTCGAGGTCGTGACCCCGGAGGATTATATGGGCGACATCGTCGGTGACCTCAACCGTCGCCGCGGACAGATTGTCGCGATGGACTCCACCACCAACGGTGCCCGTATCGTGAAGGCCTTCGTTCCTCTCTCCGAGCAGTTCGGTTATGTCACCGTGCTCCGTACCCTGTCTTCCGGCCGGGCCACCAGCACGATGTCTTTCGACCACTACGCCGAGGTCCCGGCCGCCATGGCCAAGGACATCGTGGAGAAGAGCGGTTACAAGACGCCGTCCGACGACGAATAGTATTGAATTGAAAAAAGCATTTTGATATAACAAGAAGATCTTCACCGTCAACCGCTCGACCTTCGTCAACAAGAAGGCCCGCGAGCAGTTCGAGCTCGACTCCTACCGCAGACTTCTCGACATCGAGGAGTCCAACGCCAAGACGGTGGACGCCCTGATGAAGCTTGAGCTCCCCTCCGGTGTGGAGGTCGAGATCAAGGTCTGAGCCTGAGTCGGCACACAGATTTCGTTGAGTGCAGGGTCGCCCTTGGGTGATCCTGCGCTTTCGGTCCCTTAGCTCAGTTGGTTAGCAGCAGCTGACTCATAATCAGCGGGTCGCAGGTTCAAGTCCTGCAGGGACCACGCAGCGCCTGCCATTCGGCAGGCGTTTTTGCGTGGTCCCTGCAGGACTTGGGTTAAAGAAGACCTTCTTCCTTGGCTTTGTAGACCATTTCGGAGGTGCTGTTGACCCCGAGCTTGGTGTAGATGTTCTGCTTGTGGTTCGCGACGGTGCGCGGAGAGATGTGCAGGAAGTCGGCGATCGTGGCGGCGGGCAGGCCCCGGCTGCAGAGCCGGAGGACTTCCATCTCCCGCTCCGTCAGGCCGGAGCGCTCCACCGTGTTCTTGCGGTGCAGGATGATCTTGTAGAAGTAGTCCGCGACGACCTCGTCGAGCGACGACGAGGCCTTGACCTTTTCCTCCACGGCCTTGCGGATGGCCGCTTCATCCATTGAGCCGCTGCGCTGGGCCAGCTCCATCATATCGTTCACGCCCGGCAGCGAGGCCACGTCCACCAGGTCGGAGGAGATCGCCTCCAGGAGGTTCTTCTTCATGGCGTCGGCCTGGGCCAGCTCTTCGTTCTGTTGCTTGATCTTCCGGTTGTAGCGGAGCGCCTGCAGGAAGAACAGCAGGACGACGGCCAGCAGGCCGATCAGGGCGACGACGATGCGCCGGTTCCGTTCGGTGCGCTGCTGCTGGAGCAGGAGGGAATACTGGTCTTCAATCGCCTGCATGCGGCTTTCGGACCGCTGCCGGGCATATTCCTGCATGGCATGGACATAGTCCTGATGGCTCTCGACGGCCCGCTCGATATCGCCCTTGCCGGCGTACAGGACCGTCAGCTGGTCATAGATCTGCTGCCGCGTGAGCCAGTCCTGATCTTCCGACAGGAAGAGGACCTTCTCGCAATACGCGATGGCCCCGTCCGTGTCTCCTCCCTGCCGGAGGTAGCGCACCCGGAAGGGAATACTCTCGCGGACCAGGTCCTTCAGCGAGTCTGCGGCGGCGAGCCTTTCTCCCTCGTCCAGGTATTCGCCCGCGAGGCGGTAGTATTCCGGGAGCGGATTCCGGTTCCAGCGGTTCTTGTTGACATAGACTTCGGACAGATAGAGGCAGGCCCGGACGTGCTTCTCGCTGAATCCCTTCTCCTGGGAAATGCGGTAGGCCTCGGCAAGGTAGCAGATCGCTTCGTCGTCCCGGTTGCTTTCTTTCGAGACGTTGGCGTAGGAGCAGGTCCGCCCCTTCAGGAGCAGGGCCTCGCACAGGGCCCAGTCCAGCTGATGCTTCCTGGCGATGAGTTCGACGGAGCAGGCGTCGTCCCAGGCCTGGTCGTCCCGCATGACCCACAGGTTGATCCGGGAGATGATGCACAGCGCTTCGGCTTTCTGCTCCAGGTCCCCGATCCGGTCGGCCAGGGTTTGCGCACTGATGGCGGTGTCCATGGCTTTTTCGTATTCCTGCTCGGCGGCGAGCTGGTTGCTCTGCCCGATCAGTTTCTCGATTTCCGCCCTGGTGCCGGAGATGTCTTCGCTGCATCCGCAGAGGAGCAGGGCAAGGAGCGTGAGGGCGGACAAACAGGCCTTTTTCATAGGTATAGAAAACACTTGAGGCGGCAAGATAGGTAAAATTACAGAGAAATGAGTGATTTTACTCATTTTTTATCCGACCTGAACAATGAGTAATCCTGCTCATTTTCCGGTTCGGACAAAGAATTACTTTTGCGGCACAAAACACTAATAATCAACATTATGAAACTCAAGAGCATTATCCTCATTCTCCTGGCTGTGACCTCGATGGCCACGGCCTCCGCGCAGACAGTCCGCCGCCAGGCGGATGTCAGAAATCAAAGAAGAAGAGTCGAGAACAGGCAGGTCCGGCCCGCGCGTCCCGCGACCGGCACGACCACGAACGACGACAAGTCGCGCCGCGACGCGATCAACAACGGCTTCAGCGGCCAGGTATCCAAAGATAACGCGACCGCGCTCACGCGTACCCCGCTCGCGGACGAGGCGCTGCCGAGCGTGATTGTCAACCGCAACGGCGACGCCTTCATCCTCGAGAGCACGACGAAGAGCACGAACGTCTCCGGAGAGGAAATGTTCGCCATGCCGAACAGCGGCATCTATCCCGGCGCCCTGGTCTATGCGGACAAGGACCTCGCCGACGGCAAACCGACCCTCGTCGGCCTCAGCTACGGCAAGGTGACCCTCTATATCGACTTCGACAACGGCAAGCAGGCCTACAAGGAAGGCGTCGTCAATGACGCCGCCCACGTGCGCGAAGCCATCAACGAGCTCCTGCGCCAGAACGGCGGCAACTATGCTCCGCCGATCAACCTCAACGCCAAGAAGACGACCTACAGCAGCACCGCGAAGATGGCGCTCGACCTCAACGTGAGCGCGAGCTTCCTCGGTGCGACGGCCAACGTGGACACGAAGACCTCTTCGACCGAGACGTCCCTGGTCGAGGTCCAGGACTTCACGCAGGCGTACTACACGGTGACGGCCGTCCAGGAGCCGGACAAGTCCCAGTATTTCGGCAACGACGTCACCTGGTCCGTCATCCAGCAGCGGATCGCCCAGAACGGCCCGATCGCGATGATCAACTCGGTCACCTACGGCCGCCGCGCCTACAAGTTCTATGAGTACAAGACCTCCGACTTCAGCTTCACCGGAAGCCAGAGCGGCAGCTATTCCGGCACCTCCGCCACGGTGAAGGAGGACATCACCCGGAGCAGCAAGGCTTCGAAGGAGTGGATGTACATCAAGGGCGGCAGCGCCTCCATGGCCAAGGAGATCCTGACCGGCAGCGAGATCAACGCCGCCGCCGCGGCCAGCCTGCAGATCGGCCCGTCCAACCAGGGCGTGCTGCTCACCTACACGGCTTCCTTCCTGGCCAGCGGCCGCCACTGCACGGCCAAGACGTCGGCCACCTACAACGAGACTGCCTACATCAAGTGCCCGCACAGCGTCCGCTGGGAGATCAAGAACCGCGCGTCCACGGCCGGCGAATGTGTCAAGTTCAAGGCGATGTACAACGTGATCGCGGTCACCGGAGATGCGACCCGGGGCTATTCCTACCGGATCATCAAGGGCAACGGAGGCGGAGAGAACGCCTATGCCGATTACTTCGAGAGCAAATTCTCCAACGGCACCCAGAAGACGCGGACCATGCCCACGGAGGATATCGAGAAGAAGGGAGTCAAGCTGGAAAACTGCTACGTCTACGGCCCGGTCCACTATACCATCCGCGCCAGGGCCGCCAGCTCCGCCGGCTTCAAGTGGCACGAGGATGAATCCGGCTACTTCGATGTCAGCGACGGTTTCGTGAAGCTCTATATGAACGGAAGCGCCCTCGCGGGCGGCAAGGGCGTGTACATCCACAGCGACACGAAGCCCATGCCGATCGGCAAGAAATAGCAAAGCCTTTGGAATAGTGCGGGGGAATGTGTAGCTTTGCTACATGATCGTTCCGAAATTGTTGCGCAAGTATTTAATCGGGATCACGGCAGCGTTGCTCGTGATCCTGATTGTATGTCTCTTCTCCTGGGAGGAACGATGGGCCCGCTTCCTCTGCAGCTTTTCCGTCGTCATAGCCGTCTTGTTGGTGAGGACGTTGATCCCTTCCCGCCGCGAGCGCCGGAAGAAAGGCCTCTGGGAAGAAAACGATTTCGGCCTGTTCGACCGTCTCTACAAAGCCCTTTCCTACAGGACCCGGGGCGGCACAGACTTGTCTGCGCTCAATGAGCATGAAAAAGTGTTCCTGACGATGGCGCAACTGGAGGAGAACGTCGGATTCTCCGAGTATTTCACCAAATTTCGTGGTGTATACGATGACCTCCTGGTCCCGTCCGCCGAGGCCGTCGGCAGTCCGGAGATCGCGGAGGTCTGCAAGAAGGTGCTGGAACTCCATGCGGGATATACGGGCCCGGAGGAAGGGCTGGACGATCTGTTCGAAGAGTGTCTCGATGACTTCCTGGATGCGGAAGACGATGCCCTGGAGTTGTGCGCGCAATATGCGCGGGAGCATAAAGAAAGTTTCAGGGAATATTAACGGTTCCACCCCCTTTTCAAGCGTGGCAAGCGTTTTGCAATAGGGTGGGGGAAATTAAATCTTAAGATATGAAAGCTAAGAGATTCTTCCTTATCCTGCTCGCTGCGGGGATGACGTTGACCGGATGCGGCAACAGAGTCGTCGTCTCCGGCCAGCAGGCCATCAAGTTGGATTACGATGTTTATTCCAACCAGTGGGAACGTCTGGACGATTGTTATCGCGCCACCCTGGATGTCCAGGATATCACCAGAACGGTCGTCAACCACGGCAAGGTGGATGTTTCCCGCCGCTATCCCGGCGAGAACTACGGCGTTGATGTCTGGACCCCGCTTCCCTGCATGCGTACCGAAGTGGAGAATGTGAACGGCGCCGATGTGTATTACACCACGTTCGTCGATTATGAATGGACCGAAAGGACCGTCAACATCTACGTCACGACCTCCGACCTCTATACGGGCAACGTCCCGCCTACGATGTACTTCCGGGTCTACGTGACGAAGTAGGAGAACATCCTGAAATCAAGCGGTGCGGATGAGCGAGAGGCTCATCCGCACCGTCTTTTTTGCTGTATGCCGGCTTAGCGGTACTCTTCGTATTCGGGCATCGCGAGCTGGGAGAGGAAGTCCTTGAGCTTCTCCTCGTCGCGCGGGCAGATCATCAGCACGTCTTCGGTGTCCACGACGATGAAGTCCTTGAGGCCGCGGACGGCCAGGAGTTTGTCGTCGCGGGTGGAGTAGACGATGTTGTCGGAGCTGTCCTTGAGCAGGCGGCGGGCCGTCCGGTTGAGGGCGTTGCCCTGGTCGTCGTGGTAGGCGAGGTAGTCGTAGAGCGACTCCCAGTTTCCGATATCGGCCCAGCGGAACTCGGCGGGATAGACCCAGGCGTTGTCGGTCTTCTCCATCACGGCGTAGTCGATGGAGGTGCGGGGCATGTCGGTGTAGATGCGCTCCAGGAAGGATTTCTGGTTGTCGGTGCCGAGTACCTCCTGCCAGCCTTTCCACAGGTGCGTGATCTCGGGGGCGTGCTTCTCCAGCTCCTGGCGGATGGCGTCCGCGCGCCAGACGAAGATACCGGAGTTCCAGAGGAATTCGCCGGTGTCGATGAAGACGCGGGCCAGCTCGGGATCCGGCTTCTCGGTGAAGGTCTTGGTCTTGACGGGCTGGCCCTTTTCGGGCTTGCCCGCCATCTGGATGTAACCGAAGTTGGAATCCGGGCGCGTCGGGATGACGCCGAGGGTGATCAGGGCGTCGGAGCCGGCGGCGTAGGCGAGGGCGTCCGAGAGGGTCTTGTTGAACGCGTCGTGCCGGGCGATGGCGTGGTCGGAAGGGGTCACCACGCAGATGGCGTCCGGGTCGCGCTTGAGGATCGTGTAGGTGGCGAAAGCGATACAGGGGGCCGTGCTGCGGTTGTAGGGCTCGAGCAGCAGGTTCTCCTCGCGCAGTTCGGGCAGGTGCGCGCGCACCTGCTCGCGGTAGCGCTCCAGGCTGACGACGAGGATGTTCTCTTCCGGGATGATGACCTTCATGCGGTCATAGGTGCGGCGCAGGAAGGAGCGGCCCTGGATGCTGAAATCCAGGAACTGCTTGGGCATTCCGGTGCGGCTGATGGGCCAGAAGCGGGAGCCGATCCCGCCGGCCATGATTATACAGTAGTGATGGTTATTAAGCATAAAGTGGTATAAAGGCGTTGGGATAATATTCTATTTCAAAGTCTGCGCCATTCCGGAAGAAAACGACCGACATCACGTCGAAAATGATCTCCAGGTCGGCTGGGAGCCCCTTGCGCTCCGCGGAGTGCAGGAAGGCGTTGGCGGCGGCGACCATCCGCCGCTGCTTGTCGCGCCGGACGTTCTGCTCCGGCTCCGCCATCACCGGCGCCACGCGGCTCTTGACCTCGACGATGTGGAGCTCGCTGCCCAGCAGCGAGATGATGTCCAGCTCGAGGTGTCCGCTCCGCCAGTTGCGGGCGAGGATGCGGTGCCCCAGGCGCGCCAGGTAGCTGCTGGCTTCCTCTTCGCCCCTGCGGCCTACGGTCGGTCTGTCGCTTCTCATAGCTTGACGATGGTTACGCCGGTGCCGCCGTTGCGGATGTCTTCGTCGCTGACGGTCAGCCCCGGGAGGGTGCGGAGGTATTTCTGGATCTCTTCGCGCAGCACGCCCGTGCCCTTGCCGTGGATGATGCGCACGGAGCCGATGCCGAGCATGATGGCGTCGTCGATATAGTGCGTGACGATGTCGAGCGCGTCGTTCAGGCGCTCGCCGCGGATGTCCAGCTCGGGCTTGAAGGCGAGCTTGCGCTCCGTGATGGCGGTGTCCACCTTCTGCTGCACGGGGGCGAAGACCTTGCGGGACACTTCGCGGAATTCGTTGGAGGAAATGCGCTCCACGCGGTCCGCGGCCATGGTGCTGGTGATGTTGCCCACGATCACGGTCACGGCCTTGCGGTTGATCTTGGCGATCTCGCCCACCAGCCCGTTGTCCTTGATGCGGACCTTCTCGCCGACCTTGAGCGGGGCGGCCTTGGCCGGCTCCGCGGCGGCGGTGTCCGTCGTTTTCTTGCGCTTCTTGAGCTGCTCGAGCTTGCGGTCGATGTATTCGTCGCGGGTCTTCTTCTCCCGGGTCTTGCGGAGCTCGAGCGCGCCCAGGAAGCCCTGCAGCTCCTGGCGTGCGGCCTTGGTCTGCTCCTTGCCGGCCTGGGCTTCGCGGATGTCGCGGATGGTCTTCTCGACCTGCTTTCCCGCGCCCTTGACGATCTTTTCGGCCTCCTGGCGGGCTTCGTCGAGGATGGCCTTTTTCTGCTTCTGGATGTCCTCCAGCTCCTTGGTGTAGCGCTCGGTGATGCCCTCGAGGGCCTTGTCGGCGTGCTTGACCTTCTGGAGCTTCTCGTCCAGGGCGCGGCGGTTGCGGGC
>LUZH01000157.1 GCA_001602885.1 Bacteroidales bacterium Bact_16
TGCAGCTGGCGGATCTTGCTGTCCAGGATGTCGATGGGCTCCGGGACGGAGTTCATCTCCAGACGGAGCTTGGCGGCGGCCTCGTCCACGAGGTCGATGGCCTTGTCCGGCAGGAAACGGTTGTTGATGTAGCGGTGGCTGAGGTTGACGGCCGCGATGAGCGCGTCGTCTTCGATGCTCACCCGGTGGTGGTTCTCGTATTTCTCCTTCAGGCCACGCAGGATGGCGATGGACTCGGCCGGGGTAGGCTCGTCCACCATGACTTTCTGGAATCGGCGCTCCAGGGCCTTGTCCTGCTCGAAGTACTTCTGGTACTCGTCCAGGGTGGTCGAGCCGATGGTGCGCAGTTCGCCTCGCGCGAGCGCGGGCTTGAGAATATTGGAGGCGTCCATGGCGCCGGAGGAGCGGCCCGCTCCGACCAGCGTGTGGATCTCGTCGATGAACAGGATGATTTCCCCCTCGCTCTCCACGACTTCCTTGACGACTCCCTTGAGCCGCTCCTCGAATTCGCCCTGGTACTTGGCGCCTGCGATCAGCGCGCCCATGTCCAGGGAGAAGACCTTGCGGCTCTTGAGGTTCTCGGGCACTTGCCCGTTCACGATCTTGGTGGCGATGCCTTCGGAGATGGCGGTCTTGCCGACACCCGGCTCACCGACCAGGATGGGGTTGTTCTTGGTGCGACGACTCAGGATCTGCAGCACACGACGGATTTCCTCGTCGCGGCCGATGACCGGGTCGAGCTTTCCTTTTGCCGCAGCCTCGTTGAGGTCCACGGCGTACTTGCTTAAAAATTCGTATTTGCTGGTTTCCATAACAAAATCGTCGGCCCGTTAGTGGGTCGACGATTCTGCGCTCAAATGTTGAGCCAACTGACAAAATGTCAGTCTATTCGGTCGGGGCGTCCTGCTGGATCGGAGCGGCCGGGAACTCGGGCTGGGCGTCGGTCGCCACGTTCTCGATCTGGTCGGTCACGTCGATGGCGGTACCGTTGGTACCCAGCGTGAAGGAGGAGAAGATGGAGAAGACGAGGATGAAGACGACGAGACCCCACGTGATCTTCTCGAGGGCGTCGGCGGTCTGGCGGACACCGAAGGTCTGGTTGCCTGCCACGAAGTTGCTGGCCATACCCTCTCCCTTGCCATTCTGAAGCAGCACCACGACGATGAGCAGGATGGCTGCGAGGATGATCAGCACGGTCAAAATCACAAACAATGCATTCATATTCAGTTGTCTTTTTTGTTTATTTCGTCAATAAGGGCTGCAAAGTAAACACTTTTTTCCGGATATCGCAAAATAAGTTGTGAATAAATGTCGATCGCTTCCTGCGAATAGCCCTGTTCGAGGTAGATCCCGGCGAGCGTCTCGGTATAGAAATTCGCGTCCTGCTCCTGCTGCTCTTCCGGCTGCTCGTTGAAGCCCTCGGCGCGCGCCTTGGCGGCGAAATGGGAGAAGATGCCGTCCGTGTCGGTGCGGGCGTGCTCGTACTGGTCCTGGGAGAAGTAGTCGCCGCCGACGACATACACGCGACGCTGCTTCCTGGGCTTGTCCTGCGCGGACATGAAGGTGTCGGCGAGCCGGCGGGCGTCCTTGTCGGAGCAGTCCACGGTGCGCCCGGCGCGCAGCAGGGCCGCGAGGACGGCGCGGTCGCCCAGGTGCAGGGCGGTCTCGGCGATCTGGATTTCGGAGAGGGCGCCCTCTCCGGACATCCGGCGGCAGAGCTCCATCCGGGCGCCGCCGTACCAGGGATAGAGGGCGATGACGCCGGAGAGTTCCTCCAGGGTGAGTTTATGGATGTCTATCGGATTTACCATTGGGCGACGGTGGCGTTGAAGATGTCTTCGGTCAGTTTCTTGACGATTTCCTCGCACAGCTGGCCTTCGACCGCTTCGAGCGACAGGTTGGAGTCGAAGTCGGCGTAGTGGGAGATGGATTTGTCGGAGAAATCGTCCTCGGGGTATTTGCGGTTGGTGAAGCTCACGCGGACGGTGACGGTCAGGCGGCTCTGCGTGGCGACTTCTTCGGTCGAGATCGCGGCGGCGTTGACGGAGTAGCCCGTGATCTCGCCGGTGATCTCCAGGTCGGGGTCGGTGTCGACCTGCTCCAGGCTGGTCATCTTGCGGAACTGGGTGCGGAGGGATTCCGTCAGGTCGCTGCTCAGCGTCGGGTTGACCTTCTGGGCCTTGTATTCGAACAGCTCGATGTGGATGGTCTTGACATCGCTCTGGATCGAGGTGCCGGAGAAGGAATAGATGCCGCAGGCGCTGAGGCCCAGCGCCGCGCCAGCAAGCAGGAGGAGGCGGATCAGGATGCTTCTCATACGCGTTTGCCTTTTTCTTTCCATTCCGCGAGCTTGCGGTAGATGGTGCGTTCGGAGATGCCGAGCTCCGCGGCGGCCGGCTTGACCTTGCCGCCGTGCTTGGCGAGGGCGCGCTCGATCAGTTCGTCGCTGGCCTTGCGGATGGAGATGCCCTCCAGGGAGGCTTCCGGCTCGGAGAGCTGCTCCTCCGGTTCGTCGGCGGGCATCGGCATGTAGTGGGGCAGCCCGGCGGGCATCGGCTGCTGCGCGGCTCCGCCGGCGTTGACGATGTCCTTGAGGCGGTCCACTTCCTGCTTGAGGTCGAGGATGGCCTTGATGATCATCTGCTTGTCGCTGTCAGACATGCTGCCGGCGGCGCCCGCGGGGCCGGTGGTGGCGGGCAGCATCGAGTCCTTCTCGTCCGGCAGGTAGCGCATCAGCGCCGCCGGGCCGAGCTCGACGCGCTCGGAGCCGGGCGTGACGGGCCGCGATTCGAGGGCCGTCACCGTCTCCGCCACGTTCTTGAGCTGGCGGATGTTGCCGGGCCAGCGGTAGGCGGTCAGCATCGAGATGGCGTCGTGGTTGAGGTTGACCTTGCAGAGGTTGTAGCGCTCGGAGAAGTCCGAGGTGAATTTGCGGAAGAGGAGGTAGATGTCGTCCTTGTTGCGCTCGCGCAGGGCGGGCATCTGGATCTGGATGCCGGTCAGGCGGTAGTAGAGGTCCTCGCGGAACTTGCCCGTGGCCACGGCGTAGGCCAGGTTGACGTTGGTCGCGGCGATCACGCGCACGTCGGTCTTCTCCACCTTGGAGGAGCCGACCTTCATGAACTCGCCGTTCTGCAGGACGCGCAGCAGCAGGGCCTGTGTCTCGCGCGGCAGCTCGCCGATCTCGTCCAGGAAGAGCGTGCCGCCGTCGGCCTCCTCGAAGTAGCCTTTCCGCTCGCCGATGGCGCCCGTGAAGGCTCCCTTCTCGTGGCCGAACAGCTCGGCGTTGATGGTCCCTTCGGGGATGGCTCCGCAGTTGACTGCCAGGTATTTGCCGTTCTTGCGGCGGCTGAACTGGTGGATGATCTGCGGGATCGTCTCCTTGCCGACGCCGCTCTCGCCCGTGATCAGGACGGTGAGGTCCGTGGGAGCCACGGCCACGGCCGTCTCGAGGGCGCGGTTGAGCCCGGCGTCATTGCCTATGATGTCGTATTTATTCTTGAGTCTCTGGAGTTCTTGCATTTCCATAGAGAGCAAAGTTAAGGATATTTTTTATATTTGTGAACTGATTCATATCCACTAACGACTAACCATGTTGAAAATGAAACGTTTTCTGAAAATCCTCATCCTGGGCGCCGCTGTCGTGAGCGCGGCCGCTTGTTCCAAGTCCCGCGCCGAACAGATGAAGCTCGCCGAAAAGCTGCAGATCGACTGCACGCCGGAGGTCCTCGCCCTCGTCGGAGACCAGATCCCCGTGGACCTGGCCGTGACATACCCTGACGGTTATTTCCATCCCAAGGCCATCCTTGAAGTCACTCCCGTGCTGGTCTATGCCGGCGGCGAGGAGCAGAAGGGCCCGACCTTCACCTACCAGGGCGAGAAGGTCCTCGACAACTACAAGGTCGTCGCCAAGACGGGCGGCACCGTGCGCGAGCATTTCGCCTTCGACTACGAAGAAGGCATGGAGCAGGCCTACCTCGAGCTCCGCGGCGTCGCGCGCTACAAGGACAAGGAGATTGCCATCCCGGCGGTCAAGGTGGCCGACGGCACGGTCGTGACCCAGCTGCTCGCCGAGGCGGGCGGCGAATACAGCTACAAGAAGGACAACTACCAGGCCGTCCTGCACGAGCAGGCCGAGGGCCAGGTGATGTATGACTACAACTCCGCCGCGATCAAGGGCAGCGAGCTCCGCTCCCGCTCGATCAAGGAGCTGCAGGCCGCCCTCGAGGCTATCGGGGCCGACCCGCGCTACACGGTCAAGGGCACGAGCGTCGTGGCCTACGCGTCCCCCGAGGGCGGCGAGGCCTACAACGCCAAGCTCTCCGACAAGCGCGCCGCCTCCGCCCAGAAGGCCTGGAGCAAGGTGACGGGCGAGAAGGCCCCCGACAACCTGGAGGTGCGCAGCATCGGCCAGGACTGGGAGGGCTTCCGCGAGGCCGTCGAGAATTCCGACATCGAGGACAAGGACCTGATCCTGCGCGTGCTGTCGATGTACAGCGACCCGGCCGTGCGCGAGAGCGAGATCAAGAACATGTCCAAGGTCTATACCGAGATCAACAAGAACGTCTTCCCGGAGCTGCGCCGCGCCCGCTTCATCACGGAGCTGGACTACCAGAATTTCTCCGACGAGGAGCTCGTCGAGCTCTCGAAGCAGGCCATTGACGTCCTCGACGAGGAGGGCCTGCTCCGCGTGGCCTCCATCGCGGACAACGCCTCCCGCAAGGCCGAGCTCTATGAGAAGGCCGTGCAGAAATACGCCTCCGACCGCGCCCGCTTCAACCTCGCGGCCCTCGCGCTGGACGACCGCCGTCCGGACGCCGCCGCGAAATATCTGGACGCCATCAAGGACCAGGATGCCGACGTGCTCAACGCCCGCGGCGTCGTGGAGCTGCAGCGCGGCGACCGCAAGCGCGCCGCCGAGTGGTTCCGCAAGGCCGGCACCGACGAGGCCAAGGCCAACCTGGGCCTGGTGGACCTTCTGGACGGCAACTATGACGCCGCCGCCCGCGAGCTCGAAGGCACGCACGGCGTCAACGGCGCCATCGCCAGCCTGCTGGCCGGCCGCCTGGACGAGGCCGAGGCCCGCGTGACCTGCCACTGCGCCCGCGCCGAGTACGTCCGCGCCATCATCGCGGCCCGCAAGGGCGACGCGGAGGGCGTGCGCGAGCACCTGGCCGGTGTCGAGGCGAAGAGCAAGGCCCTCTACGAGAAGGCCCGTAAAGATGTAGAGTTCGCGAAATTCAGATAGTTAGCTGATCGGAATTTTGCTATTTACAAGATTTTGCGTATATTTGCAGCCCCCAAAACAAGGGGGCTTTTTATAATTTATTTATTAACAACTATTTATGCCTACAATTCAACAATTGGTTCGCAAAGGACGCGAGGTTATCGAGGTCAAGTCGAAATCTCGTGCGTTGGATGCTTGCCCTCAGAAGCGTGGCGTATGCCTGAGAGTCTATACGACGACTCCCAAGAAGCCGAACTCCGCTATGCGTAAGGTCGCGCGTGTACGTCTCACGAATTCCAAAGAGGTCAATGCTTACATTCCGGGCGAGGGACACAACCTGCAGGAGCACTCCATCGTGCTCGTGCGCGGTGGTCGTGTCAAGGACCTCCCTGGTGTACGTTACCACATCCTCCGCGGTGCTTTGGATACTGCCGGCGTGGAAGGACGGACCCAGTCCCGTTCGCTCTACGGCGCCAAGAGGCCGAAGTAATTGCGGAAGAATGAGGTTTAAATTTTAATTTTTTCACATTTACCATGAGAAAAGCAAAGCCTAAGAAGAGGATTCTACTTCCTGATCCTAAGTTTCACGACACGCAGGTTACCCGCTTCGTGAACAATCTGATGTTACAGGGGAAGAAGAGTATCGCGTATTCTATTTTTTACGATGCCATTGATATGGTAGGCGAGAAGATGAAAGATTCTGACAAGGCTCCTCTGGATATTTGGAGGAAGGCGCTCGAGAACGTGACCCCGCAGATCGAGGTCAAGTCCCGCCGTATCGGCGGCGCCAACTTCCAGGTGCCTACCGAGTTGCGCCCTGAGCGGAAGGTTTCTCTCTCCATGAAGAATATGATATCCTTCGCCCGTAAACGTTCCGGCCGCTCGATGGCAGAAAAGCTCTGTGCCGAGATTATCGCAGCTTACAACAATGAAGGTGGCGCCTTCAAGCGGAAGGAAGACATGCACAAGATGGCCGAGGCCAACAAGGCCTTCGCTCATTTCCGCTTTTAATTGAATAAGTAAGTTAGTTAGATGGCCAAAAGAGACCTTAAGTACACACGTAACATCGGCATCATGGCACACATCGATGCCGGCAAGACCACTACGTCCGAGCGTATTCTCTACTACACCGGAAAGACCCACAAGATCGGTGAGGTCCACGAAGGTGCAGCCACGATGGACTGGATGGTTCAGGAGCAGGAGCGCGGTATCACCATCACTTCTGCTGCTACCACCGCCTTCTGGCACTACAACGGGGATACCTATCAGATCAACCTGATCGACACTCCGGGCCACGTGGATTTCACCGTCGAGGTGGAGCGTTCGCTCCGCGTGCTTGACGGTACGGTGGCTACGTTCTGCGCCGTGGGGCGCGTTCAGCCTCAGTCCGAGACGGTTTGGCGTCAGGCGGACAAGTATCGTGTGCCGAAGATTGCCTATGTGAACAAGATGGACCGCGTCGGTGCTGACTTCCTCGCCTGTGTCGAGGAGATCAAGACCAAGCTCGGTGCCACGGCAGTTCCTATCTGCCTCCCGATCGGTTCGGAGGAGAATTTCAAGGGAATTGTCGACCTGATCGCCATGAAGGCGATTGTCTACGATCCCAGCGACGCCCTGGTGAACTACCAGATCCAGGACATCCCTGCGGATATGCAGGACATCGTCGCCCTCTGGCACGATAAGTTGATCGAGTCCGCCGCCGAGTGCGACGACGCCCTGATGGACAAGTACTTCGAGAGCCCCGAATCCATTACGGAAGAGGAGGTGATCGCTGCGCTCCGCAAGGGCACCATCGCCATGCAGATCGTTCCGGCCTGCTGCGGTTCCTCGTTCAAGAACAAGGGTGTCCAGTTCCTGCTGGACGCCGTGATGCGCTACCTCCCTTCGCCGCTGGATATCGGCGCCACGAAGGCTACCAACCTGGCCAATGACCAGGAAATGCACCTCGAGCCCAAGGCGACCGAGCCGTTCTGCGGTCTTGTCTTCAAGATCGCCACGGATCCGTTCGTGGGCCGTCTGGCGTATATCCGCGTCTACTCCGGTCACCTCGATGCCGGTTCCTACGTGCTCAACTCCCGTTCGGGCAAGAAAGAGCGCGTGGCCCGTCTCTACCAGATGCACTCCAACCACCAGAACCCGATCGAGTTCGTGGAGGCTGGCGACATCTGCGCGGCGGTCGGCTTCAAGGACCTCCGCACGGGTGATACCATCTGCGCGGAAGACCACCGCTACTCCCTTGAGTCCATGGAGTTCCCCGATCCTGTGATCGGTATCGCCGTGGAGCCCAAGACGCAGAAGGACCTCGACAAGCTGGGCGTCGCGCTCGGCAAGCTCGCCGAGGAGGATCCTACCTTCACCGTCAAGTCCGACCCGGATACGGGCCAGACCGTCATCAGCGGTATGGGTGAGCTCCACCTCGACATCATCGTCGACCGTCTGCGCCGCGAGTTCGGTGTGGAGATCAACCAGGGCGCACCCCAGGTTAACTACAAAGAGGCGATCACCACTTCCGTCCAGCACCGTGAGGTGTTCAAGAAGCAGACGGGCGGTCGTGGCAAATTTGCTGATATTATCGTCGAGATCGGACCCGCCGACGAAGGCGTCACCGGTCTTCAGTTTGACAACCAGGTCAAGGGCGGCAACGTGCCCAAGGAGTTCGTTCCCTGCGTTCAGAAGGGCTTCGAGTCCGCGATGGCAAACGGTGTCCTGGCCGGTTATGAGGTCCCTGCTCTGAAGGTGACGCTCCTGGACGGTTCCTTCCACCCTGTGGATTCCGACCAGCTGTCCTTCGAGCTGGCCGCGCGTATGGCTTTCCGTCACGCCTGCCCCAAGTGCAAGCCTGTCATCCTGGAGCCTATCATGAACCTCGAGGTCGTGACCCCGGAGGATTATATGGGCGACATCGTCGGTGACCTCAACCGTCGCCGCGGACAGATTGTCGCTATGGACTCCACCACCAACGGTGCCCGTATCGTGAAGGCCTTCGTCCCCCTCTCCGAGCAGTTCGGTTATGTCACCGTGCTCCGTACCCTGTCTTCCGGCCGGGCCACCAGCACGATGTCTTTCGACCACTACGCCGAGGTCCCTGCCACCATGGCCAAGGACATCGTGGAGAAGAGCGGTTACAAGACGCCGTCTGACGACGAATAGTATTGAATGAAAAAAAGCATTTTGATATGAGCCAGAAAATTAGAATCAAACTCAAGTCTTTCGACCACATGCTCGTGGACAAGTCCGCGTCCAAGATTGTCGAGACCGTGAAGTCTACTGGTGCCAAGGTGAATGGTCCTATTCCCCTTCCGACCAACAAGAAGATCTTCACCGTCAACCGCTCGACCTTCGTCAACAAGAAGGCCCG
>LUZH01000158.1 GCA_001602885.1 Bacteroidales bacterium Bact_16
TACAACGACGAGGCCCACAACCTCCTGGAGCGCCGCAACTGCAAGGACCTCTCGGTCCGCCTCCAGCAGTTCTTCGACCACTACCTGCAGGACGCCCCGATGCCCGTGTGGATGCAGTCCGGCATCCCCCACGAGCGCAAGGGCAACTACTTCGCTACCGAATTGACGGAATAGTATCTTGGATAATGCTTAACCTTCTTTACGTCGACTGGGATTTCGATCCCGTGATCTTTTCGATCGGAAACTTCCACTTCCGCTGGTATGGCCTGATTTTCCTCGTCATCTTCGCGGCGGGAGGCTGGCTCTTCGCCAAGTTCTGCAAACGGGAAAAGATCGACACGGCCTTTGTGGATCCGCTCTTTTACACCGTGCTCCTGGGCACGCTCATCGGCGCGCGTCTCGGCCATGTCATCTTCTACCAGCCGGACTACTACTTCGGGTCCTGGCAGGGATTCTGGGAGATCTTCATGCCGTGGCGCGGCGGACTCGCCAGCCACGGCGGCGCCGTCGGCATCCTGCTGGGCATGCTCTACTTCATGCTGCGCCATGCGAAGCGCCACCGGATCGATTTCCTGTGGATCATGGACCGCCTGTGCATCCTGGTTGCCTTTGCGGGCTGCCTGATCCGCCTGGGCAATCTCGCCAACTCCGAGATCTACGGCGATGTCACATCACTGCCGTGGGGATTCATCTTCCGCCGCGCCGGCGAGACGGAACCCCGGCACCCGACGCAGATCTACGAAGCGCTCTGCTACCTGATTCTGGGCCTGGTGCTGCTCTGGGTCTACTTTAAGCGGCCCGGCAAGGTCTACCGCGGTTTCTTCTTCGGTGCGTTCCTGCTGGGCTGCTTCGGCGCCCGCTTCCTGATCGAGTTCATCAAGGAGCCGCAGGTTGACTTCGAGGTGGGGCGCGCCCTGGACCAGGGCCAGCTCCTCTCCATCCCCTTCATCCTCGCCGGAATCGCTCTGCTCATCCTCTCCTACCGCTGGAAGAAACCCTCCACCGGCTACCTCCCGCAACCCTAGTCCCGTCCCGCAACCCTAGCCCCGTCCCGTCCCCGCTCCCGCCACCCCCTTCACCCCTCGGCTACTGTGGGTGCTTTCCCCCACAGTAGTGCCATTTCCCTGACTACTGTGGGTGTTTTCCCCCACAGTAGTGCCACTTTCTCGGCTACTGTGGGTGCTTTCCCCCACAGTAGTGTCATTTCCCTGACTACTGTGGGTGTTTTCCCCCACAGTAGTGCCGCTTTATTGATGGCTGGGCAGCTACCGCTCTTGTCGGCAACGGGCGTCCGTCCCGAGCCCCCAGAGCTCGGGGCGGACATCGCCCGTAACCGCCGGACGCAATGTCCGGCGGTGGTGCCAAATCCTGCCCGGCCTAGACCAGTCCCATTTGCTCACCCCAGTGATTACTCGCGGTAGTGCCAGGTCCTGCCCGGCCTATACCAGCCCTGTCCGGCAAAGCTTCCATATTCTCCCTGGCCCCCGAGCGCTCCTAGTGGTCCAAACGCTGGACCACTAGCAGCAAAATAGGCTGTTTTTGCTCCTACCCTGCAATTATTTGGACCACCTGGCGCACCCATCGTCTCCATCGGCCCTACTGTCCTCCTCACCCCCAACGATCACTGCCGTAAATTCTTGCGCACGGCACACGGGGCTCATGCTTTCATTGCGCTGTTTTTCATAACTGATTTATCTTGAGTGCAATGCGTTAAGTGACTGGCCAATTTTTGGGCCCGTCAGTTCACTTAATGATCAATCGTTCAAGTATTTACAGAAAACGCAGGGTGTATCGTCCTGAAAAGAGTTTACCAAAAAGTGAGAACAGAATGGAAGCACGAAGCTACCGAGCGATACACCGAGCCCGGGGGAAGCGGAAGCTGCCCGGAAGAGAAACGTTTGGGCTATTGCTGATATGCAAGCTGGCCGCCTGGTGGATGAGGGAATAATCTCGCGGGTACCTCGCCCGCCAGGGGCGGGAAAAACGGGCGAGTCCTATCGATATCGAGGGGACTGGCGCGGAAAAGGCGGGGAATCCGGGCGAGGTGCAGGCGAAAAGGGGAGGAAGGGATGGCTAGACGAAGAGGCCTTTGACGAGGAACCAGAGGGCGGGGACGACCAGCGCAGGGATGTAGTTGAGGGTCTTGCAGTCTTTGAGCTTGAGCAGCGAGAGGCCGGAGGAGATGATGAGCAGGCCGCCCACGATGGCCATCTCGTTGATCATCGTCCCGCCGATGAGCGGGGAGTCGGCCGCGAATTTGCCCAGCATATAGAAGAATCCCTGCCAGCAGAACAGGACCGGCGCGGCGGCGATGATGCCGATGCCGTAGGTGGTCGCGAAGACCATCGAGGTCACCAGGT
>LUZH01000159.1 GCA_001602885.1 Bacteroidales bacterium Bact_16
ACCGAAGAAGATGAACACGGAGATGTCCCCGAGGCCGCGATAGCCGTAGGGGTTCTTGCCGAGGGTATAATGCATCGCCGCCCACACGGCGGCGGCGCCGAAAGCGAGGAAAGCGAGCGGAAGCGGCGCGAGCACCGTGCCGAAGGCGCTCCACACCATCCCGAAGCCCAGCACGCAGGACAGGACGGCGAAGCAGCCGATCAGGCGCTTCATCTGCGGGACCGTCATCACCCCGTCCTGCAACGAATAGTGGATACCCTGCCGGTCGGCTCGGTCCGTGCCGTGCAGGGTATCGCCCAATTCGTTGGAGAGGTTGCTCAGGATCTGCAGGCTGACCGTGGTCAGGGCCAGCAGGGCAACCGTCACGTAACTGATGTCGTGCAGCCGCGCCGCGATCAGCACGCCCAGCACGATCCCGGCCAGGGACAGCGGGAGCGTGCGCAGGCGCATCGAACGGAGACAGGCTTTTGCGTCCATCCTAGTAGCCGAAAATCTCTTCGAGCGTCAGCTGGCGGACCGGGCCGAGCGTGGAGATGTAGTCCATGTCCACGGCAGCGCGGTTGGCCAGGATGGCGTAGGTATAAGTGCGGTCCTTGACCCAGCGCTCCTGCGCGGCGACCACGTCGGCCAGGGTCATGGTCTGGCACTTCTCATAGATCGCGCGGTTCTCCGGCTCGGTCAGTCCCCTGTCGCGGCAGTCCAGATAGGAGCTCAGCACGTTGATGCCGGTCGTCCGGCCCGTGCGGAGGCGGTTGAGCAGCGCGTCGCGGGCCACGGTGAAGGCGGCCTCGGACTGCGGCATCTCGTTGATGATCATGTCGAAAGCCTCACCGGCCTGGCGCACCTTGTCGTTCTGGGTGGCGATGAAGGCGGTGAAGGTATAGGCGTCGTCCTTGAATTCGGGCGCGTCCAGCGAGGCCCAGGCCGAATAGGCCAGGCCGCGCGCCTCGCGCATCTCCTGGAAGACGATGGCGTTCATGCTGCCGCCGAAATATTCGTTGTAGAGGGCGAGGGCCGGCGCCTGGTCGGCCTGGTAGCGCTCACCGCGGTTGGAATACTGGATGAAATAGGTCTGCGGAGCGTCGTACGGGGCCATCAGCACGCTGTTCTCGGGCGTGCGCTGCATCTGGACGTACTGCCGGGGCTGGATCTGCGCGCCCTCCGCCACATAGTGGGAAGCGGCCAGCGTCTCTTTCAGCTTCGCCTCGTCCATCGCACCGTAATAAAGGATCTCATGGCCGAGGTCGAACAGGGAGCGGACCTTGGCGAGCAGCTCCTCGGAAGTCAGGGCCATGAGCGCTTCGTTGGTCAGCGTGCCGGCCTTGATGTATTCGGGGCCGAAGTATGCATAGCGGCGGAGCGCGGAATAGCAGCTGCTCTGGACCGTCTTCGCGTCCATCCGGCTCTTGATGATGTCTGCCTTGAGGTTGGCGAGGACGGCCTCGTCCGGGACGGCGTTCCGGACCAGGTCCTCGACGATGCGGAGCGCCTCTGCCAGGTTCTCGCTCAGGCCGGAGACCTGGAGCGAGCTCTGGGTGGCGCCGGCGCCGAAGCCGAAGCTGCAGGCCAGCTCATACATCCGGGAGGCGATCGCCTCCGCGCTCATTTCAGGCGTGCCGAGATAGCTCAGGTAGCTCATGGCGAGGCTCAGGGCGGGATCCTGCTGGGTGCCGCGGTTGTAGAGGGCGACCAGCTGGAAGATGTCGTTCAGTGCGTTCTTCTTGTAGAGCACGTCGGCGCCCTGGGTCAGGGAGAAGCGGGACATATCCTTGTCGAAGTCCACGAAACGCGGTTCGACCGGCTTGACCTCGGCATTCTGGATCTCGGTCAGGAAGTCGCTCGCCTTGTCGCGGTTGGTCGCGACCGGGGTGATCTTCGGGGCGGTGACCTTCTGGATGTCCTTGTCCTCGCCCTGACGCTTGTAGATGGCGGCGTAGGAATTCGCACCCAGGTATTCGTTGGCGAAGGCCACGACATCTTCCTTGGTCACCTGGCTGAGGATCTCAAGCTCGTGGCTGGCATCCTTCCAGGGAATGCCGTTGATGAAAGCTTCCACATAGGAACGCGCACGGGCGCGGTTGCTCTCCAGCTGGCGCATCTCGCTCAGTTTCAAGTTGTTGACCGTCGCCTCGATCAGCGACTCGTCGAAGTCGCCGCTGCACAGCTTCGCGACCTCCGCAAGCACCAGGTCGCGGAGCTCCTCGAGCGTCTGGCCCTGCTTGGGGCTGCCCATCAGGACGAACGCGCCATAGTCGGCCATCATCTCGTTGAAACCATAGACTTCCAGCGCCTTCTGCTGCTGGTTGATGTCCAGGTCGATCAGGCCGGCGCGGCCGTTGTAGAGCACCCTGTTGGCGATCGTCGCCGCGGCGGCCGTCTTGAGGTCGGAGGCGGCAGGCAGACGCCAGGCCAGGGCGAGGTTTTCAGCTTCCCAGCCATAGACGTCCCGCTCGACGGGCGCCTCGATGGGCGCCTCAGGCTCGAACTCCAGCGCAGGAATATCCGGATTGGGCTTCCAGTCGCCGAAATACTTCTCGATCGTGGCCACCATCTCGTCCGGGTCGAAGTCGCCCGACAGGCAGATGGCGATATTGTTGGGGACGTAATAGACGTCGTAATACTTCTTGATATTGGTAATGGAAGGGTTCTTGAGGTGCTCCTGGGAGCCCAGGACGGTCTGCAGGCCGTAGGGATGGCGCTTGATGAGCGACTGCAGCAGCGCGTCGTAGAGCTTGTCGGTGTCGTCGGACATCGACATGTTCTTCTCCTCATAGACCGCCTCCAGCTCCGTGTGGAAGAGGCGGATCACGTTGTGGCGGAAGCGGTCGGCCTGGATGCGGGCCCAGTTGTCGACCTGGTTGGCCGGGATGTCTTCCTGATAGACCGTCTCGTCGAAGGAGGTCCAGGCGTTGGAGCCTTCGGAGCCGATCAGCGCCATCAGCTTGTCGTATTCGTTGGGAATCGCCAGCTTGGAGGCTTCGTAGCTCACCGAGTCGATCTGGTGGTAGATGGCGGCGCGTTCCTGCTCGTCCGTGGTCTCGCGATAGACCTCGAACAGGCGCTCGATCTCGTCGAGCATCGGCTTCTCCGCGGCATAGTCCGACGTGCCGAACTGCTCCGATCCCTTGAACATCAGGTGCTCGAAGTAATGGGCGAGGCCCGTGGTCGCGGCGGGGTCGTTCTTGCTGCCCACCTTGACGGCAATATAGGTCTGGATACGCGGCGTCTCGTGGTTGACGGACATGAAGACTTTGAGTCCGTTGTCGAGCGTATAAATCTTGGTCTGGAGGGGATCGCCGGAGACGGTTTCGTACCGTTTGCAACCGCCCGCGAGCGTCATGACTGCCAAGGCGAGGACGCTCAGGAAGAGAAGGGAAGTTTTCTTCATACTGGGTTCGTTGTTGGAAAATTCGGAGAGCAAAATTACGAAAAAAGTAACAAAAACTTGCATATTTCGATAAAAGCGAGTATTTTAGCATCGAAGTTTTTCATAGTTTAAGTTTAGGTTAAGTAACGGGTCAGTCGCAGTGATGCAACTGACCCGTGAATTTTTTATCCCAGGGCCCCGAAAATACGCATTCTGCGGCCTTGGTTACGTGTTTTGTCCCTTCTCCCCCTCCGGCACCCCCGGTTTCCCTCTCCATAACTTTTAATTATACATCCGACTCCTTTTCGGAGTTCCGGCGACGTTTTTCGGCCTAAACGTTTGCGCCAAAATGCAACCGGAAAAATTCCACAACATTTTTTGTTAAAAGTACGAATCTTTCGGGGGCGTGCCGGAAGTTTTCCCATCTTGCGGCCGAACGTTAATTCTTAATTCAATGGACATGGGAACTTCATCTTTACGGGAGCGCCTGCGGACCTGGATCCGCGGCCGGCTCCGGAATGCCCTCGACGCCTGGGACGACCGCTACACCCGGGCGCTCGCCTCCTCCTGCGGCGCCGTGCGCGCCCCTTCCGCACGCACGGCTTATGCCGGTTTCGCGGTCGTATCCTGCCTCATCGTGACGCTCCTGCTGGCGGTCGCCTGCCAGGAGTTCTTCGGGAAGGGCCCGATGGGCGCCCTGCTCATCGACGTCCCGGAGTTCCGCCCGCCCGCGACACGCGGCGGGGCGGACGTGCCCGACGTCGCGACCTTCCGGATCACCGTGACGGGCGCGTCGGGCCAGACCGTCTACGAGAGCGAGTTCGCCCGCTTCCCGGACGAGCTGCCCGTCCCGGCCGGCACCTACACCGTCAGCGCCGTGTCGGCCGGCTTCGAGGCGCCGGCTTTCGAGGCGCCCCAGTGGGGCGACACGCAGGTCGTGAGCGTGGCCGAAGGCAGCAGCGTGGCCGTGACGCTGGCGTGCCGGCAGCTCAACAGCGGGCTGCGGCTCGACGTGGACGAGAGTTTCCGGGAGGCTTTCCCGGACGGGAAACTGTCTCTGAAGGGCCCCGGCGGCACGCTCCCCTACGCCTACGGCGAGCGGCGCGCCGCCTTCTTCCTCCCCGGCACCGTCTCGCTCCTGCTGGACGACGGCGGCTTCGTGCAGACGCTCTTCACGCGCCAGCTGGAGGCTTGCCAGATCCTCACGCTCCGCCTGAGCGCCAACGTCGGCACGCGCGCCGGCGGCGTGAGCGTCTCGGTGGACACCGCCCGGACCTGGCTCAGCGACCGCTTCGTGGTGGGCGGCGGGGGTGCGGACTCGGTCGACGGCGCATACGACGTCGCCGAGGCGCGCCTCCACGCCGGCGAGCGCGGCGTCTGGGTGTGGGGCTACATCGTGGGCGTGGCCACGAACACCCGGAAGGTTGCCTTCAGCCCGCCTTTCAACAAGAACACCAACCTCGTGCTGGGCACCCGCGCCTCCACGACCGAGCTCGACCGCTGCCTGTCGGTCGAGCTGCCCGCGGGCGCCATCCGGGAGGCCCTCAACCTGCAGGACCACCCGGGCCTGCTGGGCCGGGGTATATACATCCGAGGGGACCTTGTGGCGGCGTATTATGGAATACCCGGCCTCAAGGACCCCTCGGAATATCAGTTCAAATAACTAGATGCGCTTGAGGATCTCCTCCGTCTGGGCCTCATAGCCCGGCTTGCGGAGCAGCGCGAACATGTTCTTCTTGTAGGCCTCCACACCCGGCTGGTTGAACGGGTTGATGCCGAGCGTATAGGCGCTCACGCCGCACGCGAACTCGAAGAAATAGAAGAGGGCGCCGAGGCTCTCCTCGTCCAGGCGCTCCACGCTCACCTCCATCTGCGGCACGCCGCCGTCGATGTGCGCGAGCTTGGTGCCCAGCTGGGCCATCTTGTTGCAGTGCTCGACGCGCTGGCCGGCCAGGTAGTTGAGCTGGTCGAGATTCTGCTCGTCGGAGCCGATCTTCACCTCGCGGGAAGCGTTCTCCACCGTGACCGTGGTCTCGAACATCACGCGCTCGCCCTCCTGGATGAACTGGCCCATGGAGTGCAGGTCGGTGGTGCAGACGACGGAAGCGGGGAAGATGCCCTTGCCGTCCTTGCCCTCGGACTCGCCGTAGAGCTGCTTCCACCACTCGCCCAGGTACTGGAGCTTGGGGTTGAAAGTCACGAGGATCTCGACCTTCTTGCCCTGCTCGGAGTAGAGCAGGTTGCGCATCGCGGCGTACTGCACGGCGGCGTTGTCGGCGGACTTTTTGAGAAGCTCGGCACGCTCGTCGCGCGCGCCCTTGAGCATCGCGCGCATGTCGAAACCGGCGAGGACGATCGGGAGGATGCCCACCGGGGTCAGGACGCTGTAGCGGCCGCCCACGTTGTCAGGCACGACGAAGGTCTTGTAGCCTTCCTGCGTGGAGAGGGTCTTGAGCGCACCTTTCTTGGCGTCGGTGATGGCGACGATGCGGGAAGCGGCCTCGGCCTTGCCGTAGGTCTGCTC
>LUZH01000160.1 GCA_001602885.1 Bacteroidales bacterium Bact_16
GAGGAGCTGTTCGGGGATTACGTGCAGTTCTCCGTAGCGGACAGCACGCTGACCGTGACGATGGACGAGCGCAAGGTGCCGGGCGAGGTGCGCAAGCTCTTCAAGGGCAAGGATTCCCGGAGTCCGGAGTTCCGCATCGAGGTGACGATGCCCGAGACGCTGCGCGAGCTGGCGCTGGACGGGCGTGCCGCCCTGGTCGCGGCGGACGACCTTGTCTTTGATGATTCCTGCGTCAGCGTGAAGCTGTCGGACAACGCGCGGATCGCTTCCGTGGCGTTCAAGGCCGACCGGATCCGGCTGTCGCTGGACCGCAAGGCCGACGCGACGCTGTCGGTGGACTGTGATTCGCTGTCCGTGGACCAGGCGGGTGCGTCCAACCTGGACCTGACCCACCGCACGGCTGCGTCGGCTTTTGCCGTTTCCGGCAACGCGACGCTGCTGGTGAGAGGGGAGACCGGCCTGCTGAAGCTGGACGCGAAAGGATTTTCGAAGTCAATCCTGAACGGCAAGGCGCCCGTGGCGCGCTACCGGATCGGGACTTCGTCGCAGGTCAATGCCGTCAGCCTTGACAACGCCCGCGCCTTCGCCGAAGTGGCGGGCCTGAATTCGAGCCTGACGACCGCCGCCACCGACGAGCTGACCGTCGACCTCGGCACCGGCGCTTCGGTCTACTTCCTCAACGACCCCACCCTTCACGTCCTCTACCTCAAGAACGCTTCCCTCATCCCGTACGACCGGAAATAATCCTTGTATCACGGGCGGCGGCTACTGTCGTGCCGGAAGTTTCCGTTCCGCTTCGCTCCACTTCATCCCTCCCAACGTCTCCTGCGTCCCCGCAGACGCGGGAACTTGTATCCGTCGGGTCCCTCCCTCTAACGAGCCGAGGGTGGCTACGCCTTCCGGCACGACAGTAGCCCGCCGCCCGCCGCACAGATACGAAAAATCGCCCCGAAAAGGGGCGATAAGAGTAAAACAAGAGGGGTTAACAAAAGTGTTATGTAGTATAACTCTTTTGTTTCGTGGATTGATTCCTATTTCTTTAAATCGTTATCGATGTAAGCGGCCAAAGTATGGAGGGCGACATTGGCAAAACGGCGGATATTGCCCTTCCGGCCCAGGTCACACTGGTAAATCCGGGCCTTCGTGCCGGCCGGACCGGTCACGCCGATCCAGACCGTGCCCTCCGGATAGTGCCCGTCGCCGCCCTCGGCGAGGCCGGTGGTCGCGACGGCGTAGGTGCTGCCCGTCAGGGCACGGACACCTTCCGCCATGGCGGCGGCGACCTCTCCGCTGGTCAGGCCGAATTGCTCGACGGTGCGGGAGGGGACACCCAGGACCTTCTCCTTGATGGCGGTCGCATAGGAGGTGACGGAGCCGAGATACCAGGTGGACGAACCGGACACGGTGGTCAGCAGATGGGAGATCTGTCCGCCGGTGCAGGACTCGGCGGCGCTGAGGGTGCGGCCGCTATTGCTCAGCAGCCGGGCTATCCGGTTTTGGACTGTTTCGCTCATTCTTGGCAAACTTCTTAAGCAGATATTTGAGGATGTTCCCAACGAACGGGGGACCCTGGCGGACCAGGGCGTTGCGCACCTCGACCAGCGAAGCGCCGGCCTCGAGGGCCTCCGCGGCCTGCTCGGGCGACTCGATGTGCGTGTTGGCGATGATGGGCAGGCGGCCGCGGGAATACTCATGGATATGGCGGATCTGCTCGATGCTGCGGGCCTCGATGCCGTCCACGCCGTTCATCAGGCTGTAGTCGATGATGTCGTCGATCTCCGAGACGGGGATCGACTTGGGGAGCTTGACGACGATGGGCTTGTAGATTTCCTCGCCCACGCGGGCGTCCAGCAGGGGATCGAGCACGTCCGTGGATGGATTGGACGCAATGTCGATCACGAAGAAATCGCAGAAGTCGTAGGCGAGGGTGAAGGCCGTCAGGTGGTCGGCGTTGATGCAGGCGGCGAGGATGTCGTCCTGCGGGTCGTCCTGGATGCGGCGGACGGCGCGGCGGACGCCGTCGGCGTCCATCGGGCCGATCTCCACGAAGCTGAATCCCAGGTTATTGAGGTCGTTGTACAGCTCGCCGTAGAGGTCGAGGCCGGCGCCCAGACCGACCGGATTATAGAAATCCAGGCCGAAAACCTCGCGCTGGAGGCCCTCCGGGCGGTTGCGGTGGATCCAGCGGCTGATCAGGCGGCCGCCGGGAATCTTCTCGATCAGCTCGAAATAGCGGAGGGCAATCCGCGAGGCGCTCTCGATGTCCCTTCTACGGACGAAGGGTTTGATCAGAATTCCGTACAATCCCATAAGTACAAAGATACATATTTCTTTTGATTATGGGATTTCCTGGAAGGTGCCGTCGGTGTAGAAGACAACTATTTTAGATATATTCTTCTTATTATTAATGACTTGCGTCTTGCTAACTAAATCGTCGGTATAGCTGTTTTGCGGCTGGATGGGGGCCTCGGCGACGGTTTCCTGCCGGTATCCGGGGTCGCCGAAGAGCGAGTCTTCCGGCTCGGAGGGCAGGGGAGAAACCGGCCTTGCAGGGGTCTCAGAGGCAGGTTTTGCGCTGTCGTACATCCTTCCACGGCCCGTGAGAAGCCACTCAAAATTGAGGGCAGGGTAGTGGCGGATCATACTCTCGAGAAAATCGAAGCCTGGCTTGTTGCGTCCGGACATGATGTGGGAGACGCTGGCGCGTGCGACGCCGAGGGTCTCGGCGAACTGGGCCTGGCTGATGTTCTCGGCGGCCAAAAACTGCTGAAGACGCTTGTTCATATTTCGAAACGATTTGTTTACAAAAGTAACGAATCTTTTTCACAGAATCAACAGTTACAAATGGCAACTGTTGACAGCTTGTTAATAAGATAGGGGAGAGAAGGGTTAAGCCTTCATTGAGGAAAGCGAGCCTAATTTATTGATATTGATTCAATCAGTTAGTTAACTCATAATGTAATCAACAGTCAAAACCCCGAAAATGGGGGTTTCAGACCGGAACCAACATCATTGTTAACTGCAATTAAATCCCGTAAAGTATTGAGTTTGAGCGAATATTCGGATGGATTAATTTGTAATCACTTTTCCTTATAGCAGTTTTCAGCGCCCCGGCCGGGCTGGGGATAAAACATTTGTAAACTTTCCAAATGTTTACAATCTTTTCACAAAAGTTAACAAAAATACACCTTGCCCACCCCGTGAAAAAGCCGTATCTTTGCAGCATGATACCTGTCCTTCATATAGAAGATTACAACTATCCGCTCCCCGACGAGCGGATCGCCAAATATCCGCTTCCGGAGCGTGACGCGTCCAAATTGCTCGTATATCGCGACGGTCAGGTCGCGGAGCGCAAATTCCGCCATCTCGCGGAGGAATTGCCCGAAGGGGCCCTGATGGTCTTCAACGAGACCAAGGTCGTCCCTGCCC
>LUZH01000161.1 GCA_001602885.1 Bacteroidales bacterium Bact_16
CTGCGCGTGCGCGGCGCGGAGAACCCGCTGGACGACTCCGCCGTGCATCCCGAATCCTACGGCATCGTGGACAAGATGGCCAAGTCGCTGGGCGTCAGCACCAAACAGCTTGTCGGCAACGCCGAGCTCTGCGCCAGGATCCAGGCCAGGGACTTCGTCACCGACAAGGCCGGTCTGCCCACAGTCAATGACATCCTCAAGGAGCTCGCCAAGCCGGGGCTCGACCCGCGCGAGCAGGCGTCGGAGTTCGCCTTCGCCGACGACATCCACGGCATCGACGACCTCAAGGTCGGCATGGAGCTGCCCGGCATCGTCACGAACATCACCAACTTCGGCGCGTTCGTCGACATCGGCATCCACGACAACGGCCTGGTGCACGTGTCCCAGATGGGACCGCGCGGCACCGACCCGACCAAGGTCGTCAAGCTGCACCAGCAGGTGCGCGTGGCCGTGACCGCCGTCGACCTCGACCGCGGCCGCATCAGCCTCCGTCTGCTGAAATAATTATCTGAAGGCTTCCTGGCAGAAGGATTCCAGGAAGTCAGCCCAGTTGTACCATTCGTGCCCGCCCGAGTTCACCACGAGCTTGTGGCCGTAGCCTTTGGCGGCCATCGACTTGCTGAAGAGCCGGACGTGCGGGTAGAAGAAGTCCGCCGTGCCGATGTAGATGCCGTACAGCTTCGGCGGGTCGGCGAACTGGCGCGCCAGCTTCCAGCGCAGGCCGCCGTACACGTCGCGGTGGTAGCGCGCGGCGAAAGTCGGATAGAAATAGGGCGAGAAAAGCCCCACGTAGTCAAACGTATCCGGATGATCTGCTGACAGATAGACCGTCTGCAGCGCGCCGCAGGACATTCCTGCGATGGCGCGCCCGGACTTGTCCGCGACCGTGCGGTAGAGGCTGTCCACCCGCTCCACGACGTCGTGCACGAAATAGCGCTCCACTTCCCCGTCGACCAGGAAAAACGCCCGCACGGCGGGAATGGCGCGGCCGTTCTTATAATCGCGGTCGCCGCGGTAGTTGTTCATGTTGGGCAGCACCAGGATGAAGTCGGACGCACGTCCGGCACGCCGCAGTGTATCGACGCAGCGGAACACGTCCGCGCTGTCGACCCAGGTCTTTTCGTTGCCCCGGGCGCCATGGAGCAGATACATCACCGGATAGCGCCGCAGCGAATCCCGGTAATAGTCCTTCGGCAGGTACACGACCATCCGGCGTTCCGACAGGTCGGGCTCGCTGCTCGGATAGGTCACGGCCTGGATGATGCCGTCATAGCCGGCCAGGGCTTCGATGTCCCGGCTCTCCGGACCCCGCGCGTAGCGGGCCATCGAGCAGGAGCAGGCCAGCAGGACCAGCACGAAGAGCGGAAGGACCTTCTTCATCATTTCGCGGCGTCGATGGCGTCCTGGAACATACGGACCAGGGCGCTGATAGAGTCTTTGATGTCGTAGCCGCGGGCGGCGTCGGCATAGCGCTGCGCCATCCGGTTGCGCTCCTCGGGATGCTCGATCCACCAGTCGATCCGCTCTGCCAGGGCGCGGCTGTCGCAGGCCGGATAGAGGCTCTCGGGGCACAGGGCGAACACGGACGTGCCGATCAGATCGCCCTCCCCGATCACGGGCACGATGCCCTCGCGGGTGGCCTCCAGGCAGGAAAGGCCCTCGACCTCCACCCACGCGCAGTGGATGTAGAGATAGGATTTGCGCGCGAGCGCGCGAAGCTCCTCGGCGCTGAAGAAGCCGAAGCTGGCGGGAACCTTCAGTACGCCCTCGTCCAGCAGGCGCGCGGCCATCTTCTGATAATACCGCGCCTTGGGGCCGTTGCCGGCGAACTGCAGATGGATGCGGTCCGCGTAGCGGCTGTAGCGCATCGCCTGCAGCAGCGTGTCCTGCGATTTCTCGGACGCCAGGCGGCCGATGCAGAGGATCTCGACGGGATCGCCGGGCTGTTTCGGCTCCGCCACCACGGGCTCCTCCGGCAGGGAGATGCCGTTGGAAATGACGCGCAGGTCGGCCTTGAAGCCGTGGGCGCGCAGGTAGCGCTCCACTTCTTCCGTAGGGCACTGGACATGCGTGCAGTAGTCGAACACGTCACGCTTCCACCAGCGGACCAGCGGACCGTTGAGCGGGTTGCGCTTGGGCAGGGCCAGGTTGGCGGCAACATTGTGCGGAAAGAGATGGAAGGTGGCCGTGCGGGCCTTGCCCAGCTCGACGGCGATCTTGCGGACGATGATCTGCAGGGGCATCGCCTCCTCGAAATGGATGACGTCGGCCCAGGCGACCGCCTCGCGGATGACCTTGCGGTCGGCGCGGGCGAAAGCAAAACCGTTGGTGTAAATCAGGGGCTCGAATATCGGGAACTTGAAGTGTTTCAGCGGGAAATCCGGCTGCGGGCCTTCGGGGTCCGGATTGCGGACCGCCATCAGGCGGGCGTCTACGCCCTGCGCCTTGAGGCCCTGCATCGTGACGCGGACCGAGGCGCTCAGGCCGTTGCCGCGTGCAAATGCGTTGTTACAAACAAATAAAACTCTCATACTTCTAATCAAGTCTGCAAAGATAGGCAAATATTCTGGCTTATGCATCATAATCAGTCGGTATCAGATTTTTTGTAGGATTTCTACTAAAAAAATTAGGAGGTTTGATTTTAATGATTATATTTGCATTGAAAAACATCCGGATATGAAAAGCAAGCTCACCGCCAAAGAAGAAGAAATCATGCAGATCGTCTGGCGCACAGGCGAGATGTTCATCCGCGACATCGTCGCGAAACTCCCCGACCCCAAGCCCTCCTACAACACCGTCGCCACGCAGGTCAAGTTCCTGGAAGACAAGGGCTTCCTGAAGCGCAAGCCGATGGCCAACAGCTTCAGCTACTCCCCCGCCATCAGCGAAAAGGAGTACCACGGGTCCACGCTCGGAGACTTCGTCGAGCGCTACTACGACAACTCCTACTCCATGCTCGTGTCCCAGTTCGTCGAAGACGACAAGATGGACCTGGAGGAGCTCAAGCAACTGATCGCCACCATCGAAAGCAAGAGAAAATGATCACCCCGTTCCTCCTCTATATCGGGCGCGCCAGCCTCTACCTGGCCATCTTCTATGCCTTTTTCCTCCTGGTGATGCGGAAAACATCCTTCTTCCGCCTCAACAGGGCCGCGCTGCTGATCGGCACGGTGGTCTGCCATGTGCTGCCCCTGCCGCGCCTGCGCACCGTCCTTGTGACGGAGATACCCCTTTCTGAGTTACTCGCGGCGGACCCGGGACAAGTCGCCGTCGCAGCCCCGGAAGCGCCGCACGCAGACGGCATCCCGTGGCTCACGCTCTTGTATGCGGCCGGCGTTCTGGTCGTGCTCACGATGGTGCTCGTGTCCGCCTGTCGCATCCTGCACCTGACGCATGAGGGTGACACGCGCGAGTGCGAAGGCTACCTCCTGACGCTCGTAGACCACGACATTCCCTCCTTCAGCTGGCGCAGGCACGTCGTGATGAGCCGTGCAGACTATGAAAAATACCCCGCCATCCTGCGGCACGAACTCCAGCATATCCGCCACGCGCATTCGCTGGACATCCTGCTGATGACAGGGATCAACGCGATCCACTGGTTCAACCCGCTGGCGTGGATCGCCCGTGCGGAGCTGGCGCTCCTGCACGAATACGAGGCTGACGAAAGCCTCATCCAACAAGGCATCGATGCAACTCAATATCAATTACTTCTGGTGCGGAAAGCTGTCGGAGAGCAACGCTTCTCCCTGGCCAACGGCTTCAACCATGCCAAACTTAAACAAAGAATCGTTATGATGCACTCCAAGAAAACGCCCGCCCGCGTCCGCCTGGCGTACGTAGGCGTACTCCCCATCCTCGCACTGACGATGTTCGTCTGCAACCCCGCCCGTGCTAAGGTTCTCTCCTCCCCGGATATGCCGGCCGAGACCCTTCCTACCGATATGGTCCTCCAGGAGCCGGAACTCCAGGAGCCTGTCAAGAACACCACCAGCGACAAGGTTGTCCCTTTCGCGCAGGCTACCGTCAAACCGAGTTTCCAGAACGGTGACGCCAATACTTTCGCCAAATGGGTTTCCGAGAATCTTGTCTATCCGGCCGATGCCCACAGGGACAAGATTACGGGGCGTGTTCTGGTCCAGTTCGTAGTCGGAACCGACGGATCCGTCTCTGACGTCAAGGTCGTCCGCAGCGCCCATCCGCTGCTGGACGCCGAAGCGGTCCGGGTCATCTCTTCCTCGCCTAAGTGGACTCCGGGCAAGCTGAACGGCGAGGTCATCGCCGTCAACTACCTGTTCCCCGTCATCTTCCAGATGAAAGACCCGCAGGTACCGGCCACAACCGCCAGCAAGGTTGAAAAGGTAGAAATCGTCCCTGAGACTACGGAGGCCCCCCAGATCGCTGAAGTCGTCTTGAAGACGCCCAGTTCGGCGACTACCGTCTCCTTCGCGCAGGCTACCGTCAAACCGCGTTTCCAGGGTGGTGATGCCAATGTATTCGCCAAGTGGGTATCCGAGAACCTTGTCTATCCTGACGATGCCCGCAAGGAAAAGATCGCGGGGCGTGTCATGGTCCAGTTCGTGGTCGGAGCCGACGGATCCGTCTCTGACGTCAAGGTCGTCCGCAGCGTCCACCCGCTGTTGGACGCTGAAGCGGTCCGGGTCATCTCTTCCTCGCCTAAATGGACTCCTGGCCAGTACAACGGCGAAACCATCGCCGTCACCTATCTGTTCCCCGTCATTTTCCAAGTCAAGTAAACCATGCGTCTCCGCCTCCTGCCATTGGCATTGCTTTTCTCCTGCTTCCTGCTCGGCGCCCAGGACCTCACTTCCGTCCGCGAACTCAAACAACTTTGGAAATATGACGAAGCCATCGCCTGCCTCACGCAGATGATGGAGAAAGAGGGGCCGCAGCCGGTGCTCCTGGAGGAGCTGGCGGACTGCTACTACCAGAACGGCAACGTTGCCGGCGCGCTCGACCTGTACACGCAGCTCGACGAGACGCAGCCGGACAAGCTGCTCTACAAGCTTCGCCTGATGAGCCTGCTCAACCGCGGGCAGCAGTACGCCGCCGTGATCACTATCGGCCGCAGCGTCCTGCAGCGGGATTCCATCCCGCAGGTGGCGGTGATGGTAGGAGACGCTTTCAACAAACTTGAGCGGAGGGACTCCGCGGAATGGTACTACCGGCGGGTACTGGCGCGGCGCCCGCACAATGAATCTGTACTCAACAAACTGTCCGGCATCCTGATCGGCCAGGAGCGCTTCGGCGAGGTGCGCGTCCTGGCGGAAGAATTCCTGGCCGAGGAGCCGGACAATCTCACGATCCTGCCGATCGCCGGGCTCAGCTATTACGCCCTGGAGGAGTACAACAAGGCCTACGACACCTTCGAGAAGGCGAATGCGCTGGGCGACGATTCCTACGCGATCCACTATTATCTGGGCAAATGCGCGCAGAAATTCGGTATCAAGGATGCCGAGGAGCGCGAATTCACCCTGGCCTGGGAGCGGGACTCCACGGATGTTTCCGTGGCGCTGACGGTCGCCAGGGTCAAGGCCGACCGGAAAAAACCGGATTGGGAATCCTGGTACGAGCGGGCGCTCAACATGCTGCTTCCTTCCCCTAAACTTATTGAAACCACAGGCGCGGCATACCAGAGTTACGCCTACTCTTCCTTCACCAACGAGCGCTTCGACAGCTGTATCGAGCTGTACAAGAAAATGCTGGAGTACAAGCCCAAATACTACGCGGCCTACTATATGATCGCGCAGTGCTATGAGTACAAATACGACTACAAGGACGCCCTGGCCTGGTACAAGAAGGCGCAGAAAGTCTTTGCCGCCGGCTCGAAAGGGCGGGAGATCGCCGATTCCGGCGCCGCCCGCGTCCAGGCGGAACTCTTCATGATCGGAAACTGATCAGATCCGGTTCCGGGAATCGATGCAGATCGTGACAGGGCCGTCGTTGACCAGCGACACCTGCATGTCGGCCCCGAATTCCCCGGTCCCTACCGGACGCCCGATTTCGCGCGAAAGGGCCTGACAGAAAGCTTCATACAGAGGTATCGCAACCGCATGGCCGGCCGCTCCCGTATAGGACGGCCGGTTTCCTTTGCGCGTAGAGGCCATCAGCGTGAACTGGCTCACGACCAGCGCCTCGCCACCCACCTCCACGACGCTCCGGTTCATCACCCCGGCCTCGTCGTCGAAAATCCGCAGCCCGGCCACCTTCCGGACCAGCCAGTCGAGATCCTCCTGCCCGTCGTCCGGACCGACTCCCAGCAGCACCAGGAGCCCCGGTCCGATCGCCGACCGGACCTTGCCGTCTATCGTCACGCTTGCTTCCCGCACCCGTTGCAGCACCACCCGCATAGCTAGTCCTCCGAGGCGATTTCCTTGAGCTCGGCGCGGTAGGCCATCAGGAGGCGGGACTTGGAGATGAAGCCGAGGTATTTGCGGTCGGCGTCGACGACGGGAAGCCGCCAGGCGCCGGTCCGCTCGAACTTGTTCATCACCGATTCCATCTTCTCGCCGGAGAAGATGTAGTCCGGCGCGGATTCCATGATGTTGTAGACGTGCAGCCTGTCGTACTTGGCGCTGTCGAAGAGCACACGCCGGGTCGACGCCACGTCCACCATGCCCTGGAAGCGGCCTTCGCGGTCGATCACGGCCAGGACGGCCGCGTCGCTGTCCGTGATCACCTCCACCACTTCCCGCAGGGTGGCGTCGATCTGCACGCGCGGGTATTTGTCGCGGATGAGCGTGTCCGTCTGCAGCAGCGTCAGGACGGCCTGGTCGCTGTCGTGCGTGAGGAGGTCGCCGCTCTGCGCGATACGCTTGGTGTAGATGGAATATTTCTCGAAGACGCGCACCGTGCCGAAGGCGACGGTCGCCGTCAGGATGAGCGGGATGAGCAGCTCATAGCCGCCGGAGATCTCGGCGATGAGGAAGATCGCGGTCATCGGGGCCTGCATCACGCCGGCCATCAGCGCCGCCATGCCCACGAGCACGAAATTCTGCTCCGGCACGCTGAAGCCCAGGAGGTTGAGGCAGCGGGCGATCACGAAGCCGAGGATGGCGCCGGCGAACAGGGTCGGACCGAAGGTACCGCCGACGCCTCCGCCGGCGTTGGTGGCCGTCATCGCGAGGACCTTCAGGAAGAAGATCAGCGCAAAGAGCAGCGGCACGCCCCATTTCCAGCCGAGCAGGAAAGACAGGACGCTGCGGCCCTCCAGGGCCAGGTCCTCGCCGTTGAGCAGGGCGCCGAGCGAGTCGTAGCCCTCGCCGTACAGCGGCGGGAACAGGAAGATCAGCAGACCCAGCGCGCCCGCGCAGAGCGCCCAGCGCACATAAGGGTTCCTGATCTTGCCGACGCGGTCTTCCAGGCGGAGGGTCATCCGCATGAAATAGAGCGCACCGAAGCCGCCGACGATGCCCAGGACGATGTAGAACGGCAGGTTGCCCATCGAGAAGGGCGTGAGCGTGCAGGCGAAGACCGGGGTCTGTCCCCGGAAGATATAGGAGATCACCGTGGCCGAGATGGTCGAGAGCAGCAGGGGCAGCAGGGACCGCATCGACACGTTGAAGAGCAGGATCTCCAGGGTGAAGAGCACGCCGGCCAGCGGGGCCTTGAAGATGCCCGCCACGGCGCCGGCGGCGCCGCAGCCCAGCAGCAGCGTGATGTTGCGGTAGGACAGGCCGCAGAGGCGGCCCAGGTTGGAGCCGATGGCCGCGCCCGTGTAGACGATCGGGGCCTCGGCTCCCACGGATCCACCGAATCCGATCGTGATGCTGGAGGTCAGCATCGAGGACCAGGTGTTGTGGGGTTTGATCTTGGAATCGTTGCGGGAAACGGCGAGCAGGGCTTTGGTGACGCCATGCCCGATATTGTCGCGGATCACATAGCGGACCAGGATCAGCGAGAGCAGCATACCGATGCCCGGCAGGACGAGGTATTGCCAGTCGTAGCTGAAATGGAAATCCTGGTTGAGCAGCAGCTTGACGGTGTGGATGGCCCAGTCCAAAACGACGGCGGCGCACCCGGAGAGCACGCCGACCATCAGGCTGAGCAGCAGAAGCTTGCTACGCTCAGGAATATGATCCAGAGACAGTTTCACTAGGCATCTGCACCATCATCGTCTCCCCCGTACTGGGAGATGTTGTCGTCGGGAAGCGGATCGTCCTCGGACCCGGTGGCGCCGCTGGTGCCGGCCACGGACTCGGTCTCGGCCTCCTCCTCGCCTTCGAGCCAGCGCTCGATGTCGTCGGGGTTGTCGATCTGCACCTTGATCTTGACGAGATAAATCGCATCCGGGATCTCCACCATCACGGCATAGAACGGCGTGCCGTCCGGCTTGGTGTATTTGGTGAGATCGGGGAGATAATCGCTGAAGCCCTTGGGATACTTCTCGGCAAATGCCGCCGCGAGCTCAGGAGACATATTTTCGTAACTGACGATGTGACGTTTTTTATTATCTGAAGCCATATAGGTTAGTACTAAATTTGCTGCAAGTATAAGGCCTATTTCTTAAAAAACAAAGCCTTCTGCGCCTTTTTTTTCATCGGATCGCGTTCCACAAATACAGGCTTCATGGTGCGCGGATCGATCCCGCTGTAGAACATCACGGAAGAGGTCGTCATCGGCGTCGGCATGAAGTCCTGCACCTGCTCCATCCAGATTCCTTTCAGACAGGGATTTGCGGCGAGGCGCTTCATGTCGTCCAGCGTACAGCCCGGGTGGGAGGAGATGAAATAGGGCACCAGCTCGGTGTGCGTGCCGTTCTCGCGGTTGATCTTGTCGAACTCCCTGCGCAGGCGCTCGAAGAGCTTGAACGAGGGTTTGCCCATGTAGTTGAGCACCTTGTCCTCGGTGTGCTCCGGCGCCACCTTGAGGCGGCCGGAGGTGTGTTTGAGCATCAGCTCGCGCAGGTAGGGCTTGCCCGTCTCGTCGATGAATCCTTTTTCGTCCAGGAAGAGGTCGTAGCGCACGCCGCTGCCGATGTAGGAGTGGCGGATGCCCTTGACGGAGTCCACCGCGCGGTAGAGCTTCAGGACGCGTTCGTGGGAGCGGTCCATGTTCGGGCAGGGAGCCGGGAAGAGGCAGGACTGCCGGCGGCATTTGGCGCACAGGTCCTGGTTCTTGCCGTGCAGGCCGTACATGTTGGCCGTCGGCGCGCCCAGGTCGGAGATATTGCCGTGGAATTCGGGCATCGCCGCGAGCTTGCGGACCTCTTCGAGGATCGAGCGCTCGCTGCGCGACTGGATGAACTTGCCCTGGTGGGCGGCGATCGTGCAGAAGTTGCAGCCGCCGAAGCAGCCGCGGTGCGTGATGATCGAGTCCTTGATCATGTCGTAGGCCGGGATGCGCTTGCCTTTGTAGCGGGGGTGCGGGAGCTTGGTGAACGGCAGGTCCCAGCAGGCGTCCATCTCCTCGGTCGTGGCCGGCGGATAGGGCGGGTTGACCTGCACATAGCCCTTGCCGACCGGCTCGACGAGCGTCCGCGCATGCATCATATTCGCCTGGATCTCAATATGATGGAAATTCTCCGCAAACGCCACCTTGTCCCGGCAGCACTCCTCATATGAATGTAATACGATAGGCTCCGTTCCGCCAATCTTCCCGGTACGGTAAAAGGCAAGCTGTGGGATTTGCTCGATCTGGCGGCGGTTCCGGCCCGCTTCGATCGCGCGGGTGAGCTCCAGCATGGTCCGCTCCCCCATCCCGTAGCAGAGCCAGTCGGCGCCGCTGTCGACGAGGATGGACGGCATCAGGCGGTTGTCCCAGTAGTCATAGTGCGTGAAACGCCGCAGGGACGCCTCCACGCCGCCGATGACGACGGGCACGTCCGGCCAGAGCTGCTTGAGGATCTTCGTATAGACGGTCACGGCGCGGTCCGGCCGCTGGCCGAACTTGCCCTCGGGCGTGTAGGCGTCGTCGTGGCGCAGGCGCTTGGCGGCCGTGTAGTGGTTGACCATCGAATCCATCGCGCCCGAATTGAGCGCGAAATAGAGCCGCGGCCGGCCCAGCTTTCGGAAATCCCGCAGGTCGTCGCGCCAGTTGGGCTGGGGCACGACCGCCACGCGGTACCCGGCTTTCTCCAGGTACCGCGCGATACAGGCCGTGCCGAAACTGGGGTGATCGACGAAGGCGTCTCCGGTGAAGAAGATGATGTCGATGTAATCCCAGCCCAGGCGCTCCACTTCCTTGGCGGAAGTGGGAATGCTACATTCTGTCCGGTAAGTCAATGCCCAGGATCTTCATGCCCTTGCGCAAGACGCCGGCGAGCGTGGAGATCAGCTCGAGACGCATCTTGAGGACCTCCGCATCCGGCTCCTT
>LUZH01000162.1 GCA_001602885.1 Bacteroidales bacterium Bact_16
GAAAAAGATATTCTCCTTCCTTCTTGCAGGTCTGGTCGGCCTGATGGCCGCCTCCTGCGTACAGGAGCCGCTGGCTACCTTCGACGTGAGGAACGCCACCGCGCCCGTCCTGGGCACCTCGGAGATCGGTGCGAAGTCCGTCTCGGTGACCTACACCCCGGGTGTCTTCAACATGGGCTTCAATGAAAAGATTGCGCCCAAGCACGCGCTCGCCATCGTCTCCGCCGACGGCTCGCATTTCAGCAAGCTCGTCCCCACCGCCGACGACGGCACGACCCTGTCGGCCACGATGGTCAACATCAGCAAGGCCCTCGTCAGCCTGGGCTTCCGGGATGGTGACGTCATCTCCAGCGTCGAACTGGCCGTCCGCGCCACGATGCAGAACATTTCCCAGGACAACGGCGTCAACGGTTTCGTCGATTCCGACGAGTGCGTCGTCCTCGAAGGCTTCACGGTGAGCGTCCCGGTGGGCAGCCCGTATGCGGACTACACCGAGCCGACGACCTGGAGCGTGATCGGCAAGCTGTCCAACTATGACATCGACTGGAACGGCGACCTCGAGATGTTCGCGACCTCCGATGGCAAGCACATGGTGGCCAAGGCCGTGAAGCTCGACAAGAACGACCAGTTCAAGTTCCGCAAGGACCAGGATTGGACCGACAACTACGGCGCCACCGGCGACACCGAGCCTTACGTGCTCACCGTCGACAACGAGATCACCGGCGCAGCAGGCGGCAAGAACCTCGCCGTCTCCGCCACCGGCGTCTACGACCTCTGGCTCGACCTGTCCGGCACCGATGCCAAGATCACCGTCACCGACGCCTTCCTGGCATATCCCGACCTCAACCAGGCCAGCACCTGGAGCGTGATCGGCAAGCTGTCCAACTATGACATCGACTGGAACGGCGACCTCGCGATGACCACCGACGGCACCACGCACGTGGCCCAGGGCATCAAGATCAAGAAAGAGGACCAGTTCAAGTTCCGCAAGGACGCCGACTGGGCCGAGAACTTCGGCGCCACCGGCGACACCGAGCCGTTCGTCGTGACCCTCGGCTCCGAGGCCCCGGCCGCTGCCGGCGGCAAGAACCTCGCCGTGCCCGCGGACGGTGTCTACGACCTCATCCTCAACACGGAGAGCAAGACCTTCACCATCGTCGAGACCCTCGGCGGCGGCGTGAGCGGCAAGATCGGCGGTGAGCCGGAGCCGCCGACCGTGACGGGCTGGAACCTCATCGGCGTGAACGGCGACTGGAACAACGACGTCATCGCCTCCGAGAAGGACGGCGTCTGGACGGCCAGCTTCGAGGCCGCCGAGGCCACCGAGTTCAAGTGGCGCAAGGACGCCGACTGGGCTGAGAACTACGGCATCGAGAAGGATGCCACCTATACCGTCGGCGAGCCGTTTGCGGCCGTCGCGGGCGGTGAGAACATCCACGTGGAAGCCGGTTCCTGGACCGTCACGCTCGACCTCTCCAAGCCGACCGAGCCGACCATCACCGTCTCCGAGGCCAAGGCCGCGGTGTGGTCCGTGATCGGCGACTTCAACGGCTGGGGCGCCGACGCCGACATGACCGAGGTCGCTCCGGGCATCTGGATCAGCGACGAGCTCGAGCTCAACGAGAATGGCTGGAAGATCCGCTTCGGCCATGACTGGGGCGTCAACCGCGGCGGCGCCACGCCGACCGCAGCCGGCGAGTTCGTGGCCGCCTATCCGGGCGGTGACGACATCAAGCTCGGCGGCAAGATGCGCGTCGTCTTCAACGAGAACAACCAGACCATCGGTACGCTCGTCTGGGGCGTCGTGGGCAAGATTTCCGCCATCGAAGGCTTCAACTGGAACAACGACATCCCGATGAACCTCGCCGCCGACGGCAAGTGGTACAGCGTGCCCGTGACCCTCGCGGAGGACGATGAGATCAAGATCCGCTACATGGCGGCCTGGGACGACGACCGCGGCGGCGACGCCGAGGAGGTCGACGCGGCCTTCGCCGTGACGAAGGGCGGCCACAACGTCAAGGCCCCGAAGGCCGGCACCTACATGGTGGTGTACGACCCGACGGCCGAGACGATCACCCTGAGCACCGACTTCTGGAGCCTGATCGGCCAGTTCAACGGATGGAACGGCGACCGCTTCATGCTGCCTGCCGGTGACGGCAAATGGTCTGCCTTCAACCAGGAGATCTCCGGCGGCTGGAAGATCCGCAAGGGCGCTGACTGGGCCGTCAGCGCGGGCGGCACCTATGTCGCCGCCGGCGAGCCCTTCGACGCGGTGACCGACAACGGCGCCAACATCGCCGTGGGCGACCTGACCCGCTTCGACGTCGTCTACGACACCGCGGCCGGCAAGATCACTGTCAGCAAACCTGTCAAGTAGCACAGTCTTTGCAGCCTTTTCGGGCCGGGGTCCCTGACCGGACCCCGGTTCGCCAATTCAAAAAACGATAACCGATATGAAACGCATCCACTTCGTCGTCTGCGCCCTGATCCTCGGGCTGTCGCTGTTCTCCTGCTCTTCCTGCCGGAAGATCCCCGGAGGCGGCCCCGGGTCCACCACGACCATCGAGAAGGGCGACAATCTCGCCAATATCACCTACCAGCTCAACGTCTACAGCTTCGCCGACTCCGACGGAGACGGCTGGGGCGACCTCAAGGGCGTGACGCAGCACCTCGACTACTTCGAGTCGCTGGGCGTGTCC
>LUZH01000163.1 GCA_001602885.1 Bacteroidales bacterium Bact_16
CACCGGAGCGCCGAGGCACTCGGACACGTGATCCACGATGTGCTTGAGGGAGAACTTGTCAGTCACGCCCTTCGGACGACCGAGGTGCGACATGATGATGAGGGAACCACCCCCGGCGAGTACCTTTTTGAGAGTCGGCATCGCCCGGCGGATGCGGGTGTCGTCGGTAATCTCGAAATTCTCATTGAGCGGAACGTTGAAGTCCACGCGCACGATCGCCTTCTTGCCGGCGAAATCGTAGGAATCGATGAATTGCTGCATAAACTATTGTGATGTTTAAAAGTTTCGGGACCGCAAATTTAACAAAAATTTTAATATCTCATAACCGGGTCATCCGCACGACGATCGAGAGCGGAAGGGCCTTGCCGAACCGGTCGTTCAGGGCGAGTTCGCCGCTCTCGACGGTGCCGACGCTCATCGCCTGGCGCACGACCGTCTCGCCCAGCAGGGCGGAATAGCCATTGGAGTAGAGGTTGAGCACCATGAAGGAGTCCTTCGGGGCGAGGATCTCGCCCACGGAGCGGAGCATCCCGAACAGGCACTCGTCCAGCTTCCATTTCTCGCCGTCCGGGCCATGGCCGTAGGCGGGCGGGTCGAGGATGATGCCGTCGTAGCGGTTGCCGCGGCGCGCTTCGCGCTGCGCGAACTTCATCGCGTCCTCGACGATCCAGCGGATGCCGTCCATCCCGCTGTGTTCCATGTTGCCGCGGGCCCAGGTGACCACCTGCCGGACGGAGTCCAGGTGGGTCACGTCGGCCCCGGCGGCCTTGGCGGCCAGGGAGGCCGCGCCGGTGTAGGCGAAGAGGTTGAGCACCCGGGGGGTGCGGCCCTTCGCCGCCAGCGCGCGGGTCTGGCGGTAGATATAATCCCAGTTCGGCGCCTGCTCCGGGAACACGCCCACGTGCTTGAACGACGTCAGGCCGAGGCGCAGGTCCAGCGCGAGGCCGTCCGCGTTCTTATACTGGATGTACCACTGGTCGTCCATCTTCTTGAGGCGGTTCCAGGTGCCGCTGTCCTCCTTGCCGGCCTTACCGAATCCGGCGCCCGGCGTGAAGGTCGTGTGCGCGAGCCGCCGCCATTCGGCCTCGGCCAGGGACTTGTCCCACAGGGCCTTGGGCTCCGGGCGCGCGAGCACGTAGGAGCCGAAGCGCTCCAGCTTCTCGCCCGCACCGCTGTCGATCAGCTCGTAGTCTTTCCAAGTTGGAGAGGGAAATTCTGCCATCTTCTCTTGTCGGTTAGGATTCACCCAGGGCGGCCTTGGCCGCTTCGACCAGCGTCAGGAAATTGTCCAGGAGCTGGTCGGACAGTTCTTCGTCGCCGCCCTCCTTCAGGACGTAGGCGAGGTTGGAGATGTAGACCCGCACCGCCTCGAACTCCCGGTGGGAGAGGCTGAAGAACTCGAGATAGAACCGGGCGCTGTCCAGCAGGTCGGAGCCCAGCCGGGTCGCGAGCTGCCGCGCCTTTTCGGGCTGGCCGAGCTGGTAGTAGTGCTCGATCATCAGGATCACGATCTGGTCGTTGTCGGAGAAACCCAGGGGCACCGTCTCCAGCGGATACGGGGCCGTCACCTCGAAGCACTTCTCCACCATCTCCAGCGCGCGGTCGTCCTGACCGGCGTCGGCGAAGATGTTGGCGCAGTTGAGGAACAGGTTGCGGACCGACATCACGCCCAGGTTCGTGTACATGTTCTGGTAGTCGACGAAATAGTCGTCGCGGGCCAGCGCATCCCAGCTGTAGACCTCGGTCATCAGGCGGTACAGCTCGTCCTGGTCGACGAAGCCCGCCTGGACGTTGGTCGTCTTGTTCTTGATCGGGATGAACTTGAAGGAGTAGCCGGTGTATTCGAGATACTCCTTGATGCCCACGTTGAGGTCGCCGCCCAGGTTGAGGAAATGCAGCGGACGGTCCCACTGGTAGCCGGCCAGCAGGTCCAGCAGGAAGAGCTCCGGCTTGGTGAGGTAGTCCTTGTCCCTGGAGATGGTCAGCACGATCGAATCAGGGATCTGCGCTGCATATTTCTCGTCCAGGATGCCGTATTTGACGACGTTCTCCCGGTTCACGGGGAGGACGATCCGGCGCGTGGGGAGGTAGTCCGCCTTGCGGCCGCTGGACAGCGGCACCTTGATGTCCGGATGCTTGATGATGGCCAGGACGTCGGAGATGTTCATCTCGCGCTCCTGGGTGTCCACGATCGGGACCATCTCGTTGGTGCCGTAGAGATACTGCTCCGGGCCGATCGAGAGCGGGAGCGGGGCGGATTCGTTGACGGCCCACTTCATCTGGTCGATGTGCCAGTCGGTGCCGAGCAGCGAGGTGTTGCAGATACGCACGTCCGTGCGCACGCCCTCGACCTCCTGGGCATACCAGAGCGGGAAGGTGTCATTGTCGCCGTGGGTCACGAGGATGCCGTTGGGCCCCACGGAATTGAGGTAGTTGCGCGCCAGCTCGACCGCCGTGCGGCGGTTGGAGCGGTCGTGGTCGTCCCAGTTCTGGCCGGCCATCTGCAGCGGCACGAGCAGGCACAGGGCCGTCGCGGCGCCCGCCGTCAGCAGGCCGCCGCGGCCCTTGCGGGCCTTGTCGATCCAGCTGAAGAGCGCCAGCACGCCCAGGCCGACCCAGGCGCTGAAGAAATAGAAGGAGCCCGCATACGCGTAGTCGCGCTCGCGCACCTGATAAGGCGGCTGGTTGAGGTAGAGCACGATGGCGATGCCGGTCATGAAGAACATCAGGAAAGTCAGCCAGCTGCCGCGCTTGTCGCGGTCGAACTGGAAGAACAGGCCCAGCAGGCCCAGCAGCAGGGGCAGGAAATAATAGTGGTTCTTGCCCTTGTCATCGGCGAGCACGCCGGGCGCGTCCGTCTGGTCGCCCAGCCGGAAATCGTCGATGAACTTGAAGCCGCTCTCCCAGTTGCCGTGGAAGAGGTCGCCCGGGGTGGGCGAATGGACCTGGTTCTGGCGGCCGGCGAAATTCCACATGAAATAGCGCCAGTACATCCAGTTCAGCTGGTAGTCGAAGAAGTAGTAGAGGTTGTCCCCCATCGTCGGCTTGCGGATCTTCGTGCCGGGCACGACCGATCCCTTGCCGTCGGTGTAGGTCTCGTAGAAGGCCTCGTAGCTCCTGTCGGCGCTGGTGCTCCACATACGCGGGAACAGCATCTTGCCGGCAGCGGTATAGCGGGGCCGGACCGGGCCCTCGACCTTCTTGTATTTGCCGTTGACCGGCGCATAGTAGGTCGTGGTCTCCAGCTCATAGGGCGCGCCGTAGTACTCGCCGTAGATGAGCGGGTTGGAGCCGTACTGCTCGCGGGACAGGTAGCGCACGAGCGTGAAGGCGTTGTCCGGCTGGTATTCGTTGGTCGGCGTCTTGGCGCAGGAGCGGATGATGTCGATGCTGAACACGGAGAAGCCCACGACGATCGTCGTCGTGCAGAGCAGGACCGTGTTGAGGAAGACCTTGTCCTTCTTGAGCGAGCGGAACAGGCCCCAGAAGAGCAGGGCGAGCAGCGCGACGAGGAAGAAGGCGGCGCCGGAGTTGTACGGCAGGCCGAGCGTGTTGACGAAGAACAGGTCGAAATATGCCGCCAGCTTGGGCAGGTAAGGGATGAACAGGAACACGAGCAGGCCGATGATGACCACGCTCAGGGCCAGGATCTTGACCAGCTCCCAGAACGAGAAGCGCTTGTCCTCGCGCTTGCGGTAGAAGAACATGAACACCAGGGCCGGGATGGCCAGCAGGTTCAGCAGGTGCACGCCGATGCTCAGGCCCATCAGGAAGGCGATGAGCACGATCCAGCGCAGGGCGTGCGGCTCGTCGGCGCGGTCGTACCACACTGTCATCAGCCAGAATACGACGGCCGTGAACAGCGAGGACATCGCGTAGACCTCGGCCTCGACGGCCGAGAACCAGAAGGTGTCGGAGAAGGTGTAGACCAGGGCGCCCACGAGGCCGGAGCCGAAGATGGCGACGGCCTGCGCCAGGCTATAGCTGCCGTCGGCGGCCGGGCGCACCAGGCGCTTGGCCAGCCAGACGATGGTCAGGTACAGGAAAAAGATCGTCGCGGCGGAGCACAGCGCGCTGAGCGTGTTGACGAGGATCGCCGCGTGCATGTTGTCGCCGAACAGGGTGAAGAACCGGGCGAAAAGCTGGAAGACAGGGTTTCCCGGCGGGTGGCCGACTTCGAGTTTATAGGAAGATGCGATGAACTCGCCGCAATCCCAGAACGAAGCGGACGGCTCGATGGTCAGCAGATAGGTAACTGCCGAAACCACAAAGGCGAGCGCCGCGCAGATCCGGTTCCATAATTTAAATTTCTTGCTATCCATAACCTGCAAAGGTACAATTAAAAATCCTTATCTTTGCAAAAATTATCCCACATGGCACAACAGGACTGGAAAAGTCGTCTGGGGGTGGTTTATTCCACCAACCCCGATTTTCAATATCAGACGGAGCAGGACGCGCCTGAGGCGGACACCCTGCCGCCGCAGAAGCAGCGGCTGGTGGTCCGCATCGACCGGCGCCGCCGCGCCGGCAAGCAGGTCACGCTCGTGGACGGATTCGTCGGACGCGCCGACGACCTGTCCGCCCTCGCCAAGACGCTCAAGACACGCTGCGGCGTGGGCGGCACCGTCGAGGAGGGCCAGATCCTCATCCAGGGCGACCTGCGCGACAAACTCGTCACCCTGCTCACCGGCCTGGGCTACAACGTCAAACGCGGCAACTAGGCGATGATGGCCGGAGAAGAAGTATTCCGCAGCGGGACGCTGGCGCTTCCCACCACGCCGTGGGAAGACCTGGCGCAGGTCCCCGCATGGACCGACCTGACCGTCAACCGCGTCCTCTGCCTGGTGGCCGTCGTCCTGATGGTCGCCAACCTGCTGGATTACTTCCGCCTGTTCCCTTACCTGCTCTATTGCGTCGACCGTTCCCGCGGCGCCGAGGACCTTGAGCACAGCATCGGCCTGGCCCGCGTCCGCAACCTGTCGGCCACCCTCTACGTGCTTCCGTTCTGTCTGGTGCTCGACCGCTTCGCGCTCGCCCGCCCGGCCTTCTGGAGCGCGATTCCCGCGGCCTGGAGCGTCCCGGCCACGGTCGGCCTGCTCTGCGCCTACATGCTGGTCCGCGACCTGTGCTACCTGTTTTTCCGCCCGCGGCGGGTGCACGGCGAGGCTTACGCCACCCTGCGGCACAACCCGTTCAATTACCTCCTGCTGCTGGCGCCTGTGCTTTTCGTGACGGTTGCCGTCATCATGGTCGGGCACCTTCCGCCGACACTCGCGAGATACATCCTGACCGGCGAAATCGCGCTCGCCTGGCTCCATGCCATCTTGCGCTCGGGACAAATTTTGCGCAAGCGTTGCTCTGGATTGTCAACAATTTTGTATCTTTGCGCGCTTGAATTTTTGCCGGCTGCCTTATTGGTAGCAGTTGTCATGTTTTTTTGATCAATTTTGCAGCAAGATGAAGATCCTGATATCCCAGCAACTCCCGTCCAATCTCGCACCCTACGAGATCCTGCAGAAGCAGTTCGGAGCGGAGCTGAACTTCCAACCCTTCTTCCTCATCGAACCGCTTTCCGCCAAGGAATTCCGGGCGGAGCACATCAATCTCCCCGACTACACCGCCATCGTCTTCTCCTCGCGCCACGCCATCGACGCGTACTTCAAGCTGAGCGAAGAGATGCGCTTCAAGGTCCCGGAGACGATGAAGTATTTCTGCTCCACCGAGGCGGTCGCCATGTACCTGCAAAAACACATCGTCTACCGCAAGCGCAAGATCTTCTTCGGTTCCGGCTCGCCGGCTTCCATCGTGGCCCTGATCACCGCCAAGCACAAGGGCGAGCGGTTCCTCATCGCCACCACGGAAGGCTCCGACATCACCCCGATCACCTCTGCGTTCGAGAGCGCCAGGCTGGACTACACCGTGGGCGCGCTCGTCAAGCCCGTATCCCAGGACCTCCACGCCGTGGACCTGGCGGGTTTCGACATCGCCGTGCTGTGCAACCCGGCCGACGTCGCCTCGCTGCACGAGAACTTCCCTGAGTTCAAGCAGGGCGGCCTCAAGTTCATCTCCTTCGGCAAAGCCGTGGTCAAGGCCATGGAAGAGTCCGGTCTGGAGATCGCCTTCAAAGCCCCCACCCCGGAGGCGACTTCCATCAGCAAAGCTGTCGAACTCTACCTCCAATCCCAGAAATAGATGACTTCTCCGCAAGGCCATACCCTCTCCAAAGAGGAAAGGCTGTGCGGGAAGACAACTGTCTCCGCACTCATTTCCGACGGGAAATGGGGCACCACGCCGCACCTGCGCTTCTGCTGGGCGGCGGGACGCGACACGGGCCTCAACCGCCTGATGGTCTCCGTCCCCAAGAAATTCTTCAAGCGCGCCGTCAAGCGCAACCTCCTCAAGCGCCGGCTGCGCGAATCCTACCGGCTTCAGAAGGAGCTCCTCACGGGCACCGGCGTGGACCTGATGCTCGCCTACTCGCATCCCGAGATCGCCGACTCCGCGGTCCTCTTTGCCGAGGTGACCGAGATCCTGCAGCGCATCTCCGCCAAGCTCGCCGCCGAATGATGCGCTTCCCGGACCTCCTCAAGCGCATCCTCGCCGCGCCTTTCATCCTGCTGATCAAATTCTACCAGCTGTGCAAGGGTTTCTGGCTCAGCCTCAAACGCATCCTCCGCTGCCACCCCTGGGGCGGCAGCGGATATGATCCTGTGCCGTAGCCGGCGCCGGACCGACGAAATCGTACGGGCGTAGCCCGTTTCTGCTGAAGAATGCAAAATAATTGCTAAATTTGCACGATTGTGGAATAACTAACTAAAAATATAAAGCATGGCAA
>LUZH01000164.1 GCA_001602885.1 Bacteroidales bacterium Bact_16
AGCTTCTTGCCGAACAGGATGTTGACCAGGGCCTTGGAGTTGATGGCCCAGCCGTTGGCGTTAAGCACCGGGCCGAGGTTGCGCTTGCGCAGCTTGCGCCAGGCGATGAAGCAGGCGGGGCCGGAGATGAGAAGCATCACGGCGGCGATCACGACGAGGAACTGCCACCAGGTCAGCCCCTTGAGCGACTGCCCGATCAAGCCCAGGGCGGCGCCGATCGCGCCGATGGCCATGCCGACGGCGGCGAAGATGCCGGCGTACTTGGCAATGTCGAACGGCTGCTTGGGTGCCTCGCCCGGCTTGGTGTCGGCGGCCGCCGTCAGCTTGGCCATCGCGTCGGCGTCCTTGTCGGCCGCGGCCTTGTCTATCTTTTCGGAGACGAAGCGCGCCACCTTGCGGTAGGGGCTCCAGAAGGCCTCCTTGAGGTTGATCGGATTCTCGACCACCTTGGTGATCACGGCATCCCAGTCGCCTCCGTCGAGGTCGTAGAACAGGCCGTTCTTGCCGGGACGCAGGTCGGCGGTCTTGCCGTCGGTCATCACGGCCACGATGTCCATCGTCTCGCCCTTGGTCTTGGAGGTGCACTTGCAGTAGAGCAGGAACATCCCGCTGAGCTTGGGCATGTCGGCGTGGGCGCCCATGTCGGCGATCTTGATACAGAGGTCGCAGCAGCGCTCGTCGATGTAGAGCTTGCCAACCTCGAAGATGCCGCGGGTGCCGGCCGCACGGCCGTAGAAGTCCGTGAAGAGGACATAGTTGCGGAGCAGCTTCGCGAAATCGCGATAATAGAGCATCAGCTTCTTGACGTCGTCGATCGACTTGGACTCCTCCTCGAGAGCCAGATCGGCGTCGACCAGCGCGAGCAGGTCGGCCTTGCGGTCGGCCTTGAGCTGGGCCCTGACTTCGTCCAGGCCCAGGGCCTCGACGGCCGCGCCCTTCTTGTCCGCCATCCAGGCGGTATAGGCGCCGAACTTGGCGAGCACGCCCGCCCACTGCTCCTCGGTGATACCGGCCGCCTTCGGGAAATCGGCGTCCAGCGCCAGGGCCTTGACGGCGGCGAACTGCGCCTGCCAGGCCGGGTTGATGGCGTCGAAGGGCAGCACGCCCTCCTTGGTCGGGCGAGCCAGCGGGTAAGACGCGATCTCCTCAGCCTGCGTGGCGAGGTTGTGGTCGCTGATGGCGCCCACGCGCTCCACGGACACGTCCACGGCATCGGCCACGGCGTCGTCGAAGCGGATGAGCTTGCAGCGCATGAAATAGTCGGCGACCTTGTCCTTGACGGCCTCGCAGGCGGCGAGGGCCGCGGCGGTGTTGTCGCCATACGGGAAAATCTCTTTCTTGGCGGCCTCGGCAGCGTCCTGCCAGGCGGCGTATTCCGCCAGGGCGGTATAGAACGCCTCGATCTGCTCGGCCGTCACGCCCGGCTCGCCGCTGCGGTCGGCCGCGGAGCCGATCTTGTCGGCGATCTCGGCGATCAGGGCCTTGAGGGCCTCGTCGTCCGTGGAGAGGGCCGTGATCACGCCGTCGCCGTTGAATTTGGTGCCAGTGAAGATGGCCACGCTGTCGGAGGCGTCCTCCACGCTGATCTCTTCCTTGTCCAGGCCGAGATGCTCCAGGATCTGGCGGGCCGACTTGTAGAGCTTCTGGCCCGCTTCGCACTCGACATTGATGCCGTCCAGCTTGAGGACGCTCTCGCCCTTGAGGATGGCATCCTTGTCCTTGACCACCGCGGTCAGCCACTCGGCCGCCGCTACAACCTCCTGCACACGGACCCGTCCGTCTCCGTCGGCATCGATCAGCTGCAGGGTGCGCTCATCGAATGCCAGGTCTTTGGTCGGGCAGCTAAGCACCGTCCAGAGTTTCTGGTCGAGCTCGCCCAGATGGGCGATGTCCTCGCCCGAAGTGATGTTTACCCGGACCACTCCGCCGAGGGAGCAGTATTTCCAGGGATAGCCTTTGGTTTGTTTCTTTGCCATATCAGAAGAATTGATTACTAGCGTTTCATACAAAGATAAGAATTTTCCATTTAAATATAACCGCGACACGCGCTGCTGCAGGCCATATTGCGCCGTACGATTTTTGCTGTATATTTGTAGATCTTAAGATTAGCTGGAATGAGCAAGTTTACCAAATTTTTCGCCAGCCTGGTGAATATGCGCGACCACGTCGACGTGCAGGCCGCGTCGGCCGGCATCCGCGGGAGCATCGATTTCCGCGGGCCCAACGTCTTCATCCTCGCCTGCGCGATCGTCATAGCCTCCGTCGGCCTCAACCTCAACTCCATCCCGGTGATCATCGGTGCGATGCTCATCTCCCCGCTCATGGGGCCGATCCTCGGCTTCGGCCTGGGCCTGGGCACCAACGACACCGCCCTGGTCAAGGAAGCGCTCAAAAACTTCGCCGTGATGGTGGTGATCAGCATCATCGCCTCCTCGCTCTTCTACGTGCTGTCCCCGCTCCAGCTGGAGCAGCAGACCGAACTGCTGGCGCGCACCAACCCGACGCTCTACGACGTGTTCATCGCCCTGTTCGGCGGCTTCGCCGGCATCCTGGAGAATTCCCGCAAGGACAAGGGCGG
>LUZH01000165.1 GCA_001602885.1 Bacteroidales bacterium Bact_16
GGGATGATGCTGTTCTTGTACATCTTCTCGATGATGAGCGGCACGGACAGGATGGTGGTCGGGCGGACCTCCGAGAGCGTCTTGATCAGGATGGTCGGCGTGGGGACGCGCTGCAGGTAGCAGACGCGCGCGCCCACGGAGTAGGGATACAGCAGGCCGAGCGTCATCTCGTAGGTGTGCGCCATCGGAAGGATGGACAGGAAGACGGAACGCGTTGTCGTCCTGCTTGATGAATTCGAAGGTCTCGATGTCGATGACCAGGTTGAGGCGCGCGAGCGCGGCCTCGCTCACTTTCTTGAGCTGGCGGCGCGACACGAAGAGCGCCTTGGCCTCGGAGTGCGCGAGGATGCTCTCCACCTCGCTGGCAGACAGCTCGTTGAGCATCGGCACGGCCACGCGGCCATAGGCCGTGACGGCGAAGAAGGCGATGCCCCAGTGCGGCATGTTCTCGGACAGGATGGCGACCTTGTCGAAGGCGCTCACGCCGAAATTGCAGAGGATGCGGGACAGGTTGTCGGCCGTCTCCTTGAAGTGGGTATAGGTATAGGCCTGGGAGCCGTCCGTGAAGACGGACGCGGTACGTTTGGCGTATCTGACCGATGCGTACTCGTACAGGTCAGACAGAGTCTTGAAGTTGTGACGCATTAATGGGTGATGTACTTTTCGGGGTAGCGGGCCCCCAGATCCATCGATTCGTAGATCTCCTGGATGCGGCGCGTGTCGGCGGCCGCGTCGTCGGTCAGCTCGAACTTCTGTCCGCGGCCGATGCGCTTGCGTTTCCAGTCGAAGTAGCCCAGATAGACCGGCACGCCGGCCGCACGGGCGATCAGATGGTATCCGGTTTTCCAGCGCTTGACGGGCTTGCGGGTGCCTTCCGGCGCGATGGCCAGGTGGAAGGTCTCCCGGTCCTTCATCTGGGAGATGAGGCTGCGTACCAGTGCGCCGGAATTGGCCCGGTCCACCGGAATGCCGCCCATCGCCCGGAGGATCCATCCCAGGGGCGGGAAAAACATTTCTTTTTTAATCATGCACAGTCCATCGCCACCGATGGACTTGAAATACAGATATGAGATGAAGAAATCCCACACGGTCGTGTGGGGCACACCGAGCATGATGCATTTCTTCTCCTCGGGCAGCGGTTCGACCGCCGTCCAGCCGAGCAGACGGAGCAGCCAACCACAGAACTTACGCCACCTCATCCGCGTGCAGTTTGCGATACGCCTCGAGGCCCTCGCCCAGAATGGTCAGGGCCTTTCGCAGGGCCGGAACTTCCAGGACGTAGGCGATGCGGACGTGGTTGCGTCCGACACCGGGGGTCTTGTAGAAGGAGGAAGCGGGCGTCACCATCGTGGTGGCGCCGTCCACGCTGAAATCAGTGAGCATCCAGCGGGCGAAGTCTTCGGCGTCCGCGACGGGCAGCTCCACGACGGTGTAGAAGGCACCGTAGGGAGTCGGGGCGAAGACGCCCGGGATGGCGTTGAGCATTTCGACGGCGCAGTCGCGACGGCGGATGTATTCTTCCTTGACTTCGTCGAAATAGGACTGCGGGGTGTCGAGGGCGCCGATGGCGGCATACTGGCCGAGCACCGGCGGGCAGAGGCGCGACTGGGCGAATTTCATCGCGGCGGCCATCACGTCCTTGTTGTGCGAGACGATGCAGCCGATACGCGCGCCGCAGAGGTTGTAGCGCTTGGAGACAGAATCGACGAGGATGACGTTCTGCTCGCAGCCGGGGATGTTCATCGCGGAGAAGTGCGGCTCGTCGGTATAGCAGAACTCGCGGTACACTTCGTCGGAGATGAGGAAGAGGTCGTGGCGCTTGCAGAAATCACCGATCTGGAGCATCTCTTCCTTGGTGAAGAGCTTGCCGGAAGGGTTGCAGGGATTGCTGATGAGCACGGCACGGGTCTTCGGGGTCACGAGTTTCTCGAACTCGGAAATGTCAGGGACCTTGAAGCCTTCGCGGATGTCGGTCGGGACGGCCTTGAGCGTGATACCGTTGAGGTAGGCGAAGGTCTGGTAGTTGGTGTAGAACGGCTCCACGACGATGATTTCGTCGCCGGGGTCGGCCGCGACCTGCATCGCGACGGCGAAGGCCTCGCTGCCCGCCACGTCGATGAGCAGTTCGGGGACTTCGATGTCGATGCCGATCTTCTTGTAGTATTTCTCCACCATGCCCTCGCGGAGTTCGATCAGGCCGGCGGAATTGGTGTAGGAAAGGTGGTGCATGCCCTTGCACTTGTCCACCACGGCGTTGAACGCGCAGTCGGGCGACTTGATGTCAGGTGCGCCGACGTTGAGGTGATACACGTGGATACCCCGGGCCTTGGCGGCGTCGGAGAGCGGGACCAGCTTGCGGATCGCAGATGCAGGCATAGCCTGGGTCTTGGCGGAAATGTGCAGGGACATAATCTACTAACTTTTACTACTATTATCTTGCAAAAATATCCAAATAATCTCAAATAGACTAATGTTCGGGGAAAAATCTACATTTTTCTTATCTTCGCAGCATGGAAACCATTATCGACCGTGAATTCGGCGGCGAACGGCCGCTCTACAACAGGCATGGACTGCGCCTCGAGCGCGTCACCATCCACGCCGGGGAGTCCTCCATCAAGGAAGGCTCCGACATCGAGGCGCGCAACTGCCGGTTCGAAGGGAAATATGTGTTCTGGTGCTGCGAGGATTTCCTCGCGGCGGACTGCCATTTCACCGAAGGGGCCCGCTCTTCGCTCTGGCACAGCCGACGGATGGAGCTGCGCGACTGCCGGCAGGAGGCGCCCAAGATGTTCCGCGAGAGCGCGGACATCCGGCTGCGCCGCGTGTCGATGCCGCACGCGCAGGAGACCTTCTGGTCCTGCGAAGGCATCGACATCGAGGACGTGGAGGCGCACGAGGCGGACTATATCTTCATGAACTGCAGCGACATCAAGGTGCGGAACTTCAAGCTCTTCGGCAACTATGCCTTCCAGCATGCCCGCAACGTCGAGATCCACGACAGCGACCTGCAGACCAAGGATTCTTTCTGGGAGTCGGAGAACGTCACGGTCTATGATTCCTTCATCAACGGGGAGTATCTGGGCTGGCATTCCCGCAACCTGCGCCTGGTCCGCTGCCGCATCGGCGGCACGCAGCCGCTCTGCTACGCGGACGGGCTCGTGCTGGAGGACTGCACCTTCGAGCCGGACGCCGACCTGGCGTTCGAATACTCCGACGTGCAGGCCACCGTGCGGGGCCACGTCGTCTCCATCAAGAACCCGCGTACGGGTTCGATCCGCGCGGATTCCTGCGGCGAGCTGATCCTCGACAGCAACATCAAGGCGCCGGCCGACTGCCGCATCGAGATCGGCGGCCAACTCATCCAGGGATTATAGCTTGATGTAATCCGCCCGGACGATGTTCTCCAGCATCTGTCCAGGGATGATGGCCTTGATGGCCCGGATGACGGCGTTGAGCATCGCTTCGTGGATATAGTCCCGTCGGATGACCAGGACGATGGTCCGTTGCGGCACGGGGGTGACGATCGGACGGAGCCGGTTCTGTCTCCCGTCCGGAATGAGCGTGACGTGCGTCTCCGGGAGGATGGTCAGGCCGCCGTTGTCCTCGACGATCTGGATGAGCGTGCCGACGCGGCCGCCTTCGAAGTATTCTTCGTAGATGGGGATCCTCCCTTTGTCCTCCCGCTGGGAGAAATCATAGAGACGCAGGCCGTTGCGCATGATCCAGACGGGACGCTTCATCAGGTCGTCCGCGTGCAGGTTTTTCTCTCCGTAGGCGGGATCCTTCTCGGAGACATAGGCGTAGAAGCGCTCGGTGTAAAGCGGGATCTCCAGCAGTTGCGGGTCGCCGATGGGGGCGGCCAGGATGCCGATGTCGAGATCGGCCTTGTGGAGCTTCGCTTTGAGGGTCTCGGTCAGCATCTCCTCCGTCTGCAGGGCGATCTCCGGGTGCTCGCGCCCGAAGTGCTTGAACAGGCCGGGCACGAGGACCGGCGCCACGGTCGAGATCAGGCCGATGCGCAGCGGACCGGCGAGCAGGTCCTTCTCGTTTCGGACAATTTCCGGTATCTGCCCTGAATTGTACAGGACCACACGGGCCTGGTTGAGAACCCGTTGGCCCGTCTCCGTGGGGGCGACCGGATGGGCGTCGCGGTTGAAAATCTGCGCGTCGAGCTCGTCTTCCAGTTTCTTAATCATCAGACTCAGCGTCGATTGCGTCAGTCCGCAAGCTTCCGCAGCCTTCCCGAAGTGCCTGTATTCGTCAAGGGCGACGATATACCGCAATTGTTGCAATGTCATTTCCAATTGATTTTTTCAATACAAATATAAAAATTTTTGTATTGATAAATGAGCCGACATTGAATATCTTTGTATTACTGAAAAACTCAGAGTCATGAACGTAAGGATCATAGCCTGGTATATAGGCGTCTCCCTGCTGCTTGTCAGTGCGCTGATGCTCGTCGCAGCTGTCATTGCCTGCTGCACGCCTGGCGACGTCAGCCGGATCCCTCTGTTCTGCTCCGCCCTGTTTGCCGGCGCGGTGGGCGCGTGCCCGCTGCTGTTCATCCGCAAGGGCGGCCACATCCTGCGTTTCCAGGAAGGAAACGCCATCGTGGTCGGGTCCTGGCTGTTCGCCTGCCTGTTCGGCATGCTCCCGTTCCTGATGTACGGCGGCGAATTCACTTTCGTCAATGCGCTGTTCGAGAGCGTGTCCGGTTTCACGACCACGGGCGCGTCCATCCTCAATGATATCGAGGCGCTTCCGCGCGGGCTGCAGTTCTGGCGGATTTCGACCGCCTGGGTGGGCGGCATCGGCATCGTCACGCTCTTCTCGATGATCATGCGGGGCAATATGGAGAAGTCCGCCCTGTCGGGCGCGGAGATCTCCGACGTGGCGCGCCT
>LUZH01000166.1 GCA_001602885.1 Bacteroidales bacterium Bact_16
AGGGCGAACGCCGCAATAAGGGGGAGAAGTCTCATTATTCTGTCAGGCTGGAGAAGTATTCTCTCTGCTCTTCGCGGGAGAAGGTGATTGCCCGGTTGGTGTAGTCGAGGAAGGGCTTGGCGGTCTTGTAGACGTCTGCGAGGCGCTCCACAAGGTGCGGACCGGTCACGAACTTGTCGTCCGGAATCCAGAGCAGGCAATAGTTCTTCAGCTTGTAGAATTCCGCGTCCGGCCCGTCGGCGGGGAAGCCGGCCGGGACGCGCTTGAGCGACTCGGAGGTGTCCAGGTACAGCCGCGGGTCGAGTTGGGACAGGATGCGGCGGAAGTCGCCTTTGCCCAGCATGATGTCTTCGCGGAGGATCTTCAGGACCTGCGGCGGGCAGAAATAGTTGCCGACGGCGACCATGTGGCCGGCATCCTTGGCGCCGACCTGGAAGTAGTATCCGTTGTAGTTGGATTTCTTGCCGCCGGGAGCGACGTAGACGCCCATCTGCGTCTTGTACGGACGCTTGTCCTTGCTGAAGCGGACGTCCCGGTAGATGCGCCAGGTGCAGTCCTTCGGGGAGAGGGGACCGATGGAATCGTCGAATGTGCGGATCGTGGAAATGAGCTCGACGGCGAACTGCTCGATCCGGGACTTGGCGTCCAGGTAGCGCTGCTTGTTCGCCTCGAACCAGATCTTGTCGTTGTGTGCGGAGAGGTCTTGCAGGAAATGGATAACTTCTTTCATCGTTGTCGGTTTATACGGCCAAGGTACATCTTTTTTGCGAGAGGGTGGCGGGAAATTCGTAAATTTGCAGGAAGCGTATGGAAAAGATGTACAAACTCGCGGTGTTCGACATAGACGGCACGCTGATCGATACGGAACGGACCGGGGTGGAGTCCCTGGTGCAGACCATCCGGGAACTGGTAGGGAAGGAGGTCCCTTACGAAGAGGCCTACAAGGCCTACGGCATCCCCAGCAGCAAGGTGGGGAGCATGTATGGCTACGAAGACGGGCAGCGTTTCCTCGAGCGCTGGGAGGAGAATTTCATCAGCCTGTCGCACCATATCAAACCCTTCCCGGGCGTGCTGCCGGCGCTGCGCCGCATCAAGGCGACCGGCATCGCCACGGGCGTGGTGACGTCCCGCAACCGGATGGAGTTCGACTACGACGATTATCTGCGCGAGATGGTCCCTTATCTGGACCACCGGGTCTGCAGCGAGGACACGGTCCACCACAAGCCGCACCCGGAGCCGCTGCTGCATTGCATCAAACTGGCCTCCGAGGCGCTTGGGGAGCCGATTCTTCCGGAGGAAGTAATCTATTTCGGCGATACCGCCCACGATGCCGCGTGCGCCCGCGACGCCGGCTGCGACTTCGCCCTGGCCGACTGGAAGGGCCGCGGCGCCCGGGACCTCCAGCCCAGCTACGTCTTCGCCGACGCGGCGCAGATGGAGGCGATCCTGCATTCGGAGCGCGAATAGTTGAAGTTGGTATTTTTTTTGCTATCTTTGACTTCCGGAGCGTTACAATTTCTGATTGTACACATGAAGAGAATTCTTCTTTTGGCAGTTGCCGGCCTGGTGGCCGGTGCTGTGAGCCTGTCGGCTCAAGCCCCCCAGGCCCCCGAAGGGGCCGGAAAACTCCCTGAAATGCCGAAGATCCTCAATCCGGAGGAGAAGACGGCTGACATGGCCGAGAAGTATGGCCTTTCTGAAGAGCAGCAGGCCGCCCTGCTCGAACTCAACAAGCAGTACGACGGCAAGCTGGAATTCCGCCCGGAACCGATGGGCGAGCAGAAAGACTTCCGCAGCATGACGGAAGCCGAGCGTCAGGAGTTCTTCGGCAAGATGCAGGACATGATGGCGGACATGCAGGAGCGCATGCAGCAGATGCAGAAAGCGCAGAAGGAGTATGACAAGGCCATCAAGGAGATCCTGAACAAGGATCAGTTCAAAGCCTACCGCAAGGACGAGCGCAAGCGCGAGCAGGAAATGCAGCGCATGCAGCAGAACGCCATGGGTGGCGCCCCGATGGGCGGCGGCTTCCCGGGTGGAGGATTCCCCGGCGGCCCGGGCGGCGGCTTCCCCGGTGGCGGTTTCCCCGGCGGGTTCTGATCCGCGACAGACTGAATCTGATGAGACGGTGTGCAGAAATGCGCACCGTCTTTCGTTTTTACGTCAAATCAGCGCTTTCCACCCCAAAACCCCAAGATTATGGGGTTTTTTTGAGCGGATTTTTGCCGATGTTTGCCATACACATAATTATGCTGAAATGGATAAACCCGTAACCTCCGACAGTGTGTCCTTGACCAGGCGCGAGCGGGATGTGCTCCAACAGCTCGCGCTGGGACAGACGACCAACAACATTGCGGAAACGCTGCACCTCAGTCCGGAAACCGTCCTTTGGTACCGGAAACGCCTCCACCGGAAGTTTGACGTCACCACCGCCGTGGCGCTGGTCCTCAAGGCTTCCCGAATGAATTTGATTTAACCATAATAAAAACACTTACGAAAATGAAAAAGATCGTTTTACTGATGACCCTGATTGCGCTCGCCGGTGCGCCGGCCTCCGCGCAGAATTTCCTGGAGCGCATGAAAGAACGCGCCAAGAACGCCGCCGAGAACAACATCGGCAACAAGGTCGAGAAGGGTGTCAACGACATCCTGAACGGTGAAGTAGGCAAGAAGAACAAGGACAAAGACAAGAACAAGAAGGAAGAGCCCGCCGCGACGGCGCCGGCAGCGCCCGCTCCCGCGGCCGAAACCGCGCCTGGCGCCCAGGCCCAGAACGTGAAGAGCGATTTCGTGCGGGGAAGCGTGATCCTTTTCGAGGATGATTTCGCCGGCGAGCAGGTGGGCGAATTCCCTTCCAAGTGGGACATCGAGAGCGAAGGCTCCGCCGAGACGGCCATCATCAACGGCAAGAAGTACATGAACTTCACGGAAGGGAGCAATACCCTGCAGCCGCTGATGACGGATATGAAGTCGTATCTGCCCGACGTGTTCACGCTCGAATGGGACGTGTATTGCCAGTTCGACGCGGAGAACTACGGCCTGGGCCAGCACGAACTCCAGATGATGTTCTTTGACGCATCCAATGCGCGGGTCGGCACGGTGAGATTCTCGTTCCGCGATGGCGGCGACGCCTTCGGCTACGTGGAGTGCGACAAGCCGGGCGGTGCCGGATCCGTGGATGTCGGCTATAGCTGGGACTCCATCCAGGATATCATCAAGGACAGGGCCTGGAACCATTTCGCAATCTCGTTCAACAAGCGCGCGTTCAAGTATTATATCAATGGCGTCCGCATCGTGAACTTCCCGAACGTGGCCGCCCCGTGCCGCTTCGTGATCGGTGACGTCGGCGACTACGCCTACCGGGGAGTCACCAATGTCGTGCTTGCTGCGGGTGCCGTCGACCTGTATGAGCGCAAGACCACCGACCTGTCCGAAGCAGCGGCGGCCGTCGAGAAGGCCATCGCCGAGACCGGCAAGTTCGTGACGAACAACATCCTCTTCGAGACCGGCAAGGCCACGCTCAAACCCGAATCGATGGAGGAGATCCAGCGTGTCGCCGAATATATGAAGGCCAATCCGACCGCCCGTTTCGAGGTCCAGGGCCACACCGACAGCCAGGGCTCCGACAAGATCAACGACCCGCTCAGCCAGCAGCGCGCCGAGGCCGTGGTCAAGGCGCTCGAAGACCAGGGCGTGGATCCGTTCAACCTGCGTCCCGTGGGCAAGGGCAGCCATGAGCCCGTGGCCGACAACGGCACGGAAGAAGGCCGCGCCCAGAACCGCCGCGTCGAATTCATCAAGCGATAGGCTATGAGAAAGATCCTCTTTTCTCTGTTGCTTGCCGTGCTCGGCGCCTTCGCGGCGTCGGGCGCGGGCGAGCGTGACGTGACCCTCGCCGAGGGCCAGACGCTCCAGTTCTATCCCGCCCGCGCGCTGCTGACGGGCGCCGTCCTGGAGACGGGCGCCGACTGCGTCGAACTGCAGCGGGTCGGGGCGCTGGTGATCCTGCGCGGCCTGAAGGCCGGCGAGGCCACCGCGCGCCTCTCCCTGCGCGGCGGCGAGTCGCTGCCGATGCGCATCCACGTGCTGCAGAACACGTTCTCCTACCATAAGCCCGCGCCGGCGGACAAGCCGAAATGGAGCGGCCCCTATGCGCTGCGCATCCCTGAGGACCACTTCCGCATCGTCTATTACGATTTCTCGTCCGGCAAGGCCGACAAACTGCGCTATGTCGCCCGGATCGGGCACGAGGTCTACTCGTCCTGCTTCAGCGTCGACGAAGAGGAGGGCACGCCGCTCGACGTGTCCGAGCTGTACGATTACGACAAGCAGTTCGGCTACTCCGGCGGTCTGGACGGCGAGAACAATTATCGCTTCTATTATGCCGACGGTTCCCCGGTCGCGCCGGAGAATGAGGATGAAGCCCGCGACTGGTTCGACGAGTTCGCACCCGATCCGGCCTCGACCACGATGCACGGCTACTGCATGCCGCTGCTGGACTTCGGCTGGGTCTATCAGGGGAATGACGACGAATTCGAACGGGGTATCGTCCTGCAGCGGATGACCCAGCTGGGCCGCCCGCAGTCCTTCCTGGAGCGGTTCTACCAGGGGGAGGAGAGACTTTGCGGCATCGACTGCTGGGTCTTCGACTTCCGCGGACAGGGTGTGTACGGACTGGGGGATTCGTGCTGGTGGATCGACCCGGCGACGGGCCTCGCGCTCCAGCGCATCGACGCCGACGGCTCAGGCTTCTCGGTGATTGAAATGGACCTGGATTACCACGTATGGGACGCGGAGACGCGCCCGGAGCAGTTCTAATCCAATAAATGACGCTTGACGGCCTCCGCGACGAGTTCCGGCGCGGAGTGCACGTCGAGCTTGGCGTGCAGGCGCTTGCGGTACCACAGCACCGTCTCGTAGCCCAGACAGAGCTCGTCGGCGATCTGCTTGGTGCTCTTGCCGCCCATCAGCAGCCGGATGATGTCCTTCTCACGTTGCGTGAGGAGGATTTCTTCTTCTTTGCGGCCCGGTGCAGGCCGCATTTCCTCGATCGTCTCGTCGAGCACGGCGGAGGTCTCCGTCAGGTTCTGGCGCGTCTTGCGCAGGCGCAGGTAGACCAGGAGCGCGCCGACGCCCAGCAGCAGGATGGCCGCCAGGCCGATGGCCAGCAGGCGGCTGTTGCGCGACATCAGGCGGTAGCTGTCGCTCATCACGGCCAGCGTGTCGGCGCGGCCGACCGACTCCTCGCGGGGGTGGTCGCTATAGTATTCGTCCGCTTCCGTGAGGTATTTGAGGGCCTTGCGCGTCTGGCCGTTCTCGCGGTACCAGCGGCCCAGGCCGGACAGCGTGCCGGCGATCATCAGCGAGTCGCCGGAGCGCCGCGCCAGCTCCAGCGACTTGTCGTAGGCCGCCCGGGACTTGCGCATCTCGCCGCCGTCGAGATAGATTTCGCCCATGTTGCGGTACAGGGTGGAGCAATCCTCCAGCCAGCCCTGCCGCTCGAAGATCACGCCGGCCTTGCCATAATATTCCATACACTGGTCCAG
>LUZH01000167.1 GCA_001602885.1 Bacteroidales bacterium Bact_16
CCACCGAATAGATCTTGCTCGTGACGAGCGCCTCCTCCATCGTCATCGGCGGCAGGATGCCCGCGAGCGCCTTGGCGAGCGAGCTCTTGCCGGCGCCCGGGGCCCCGACCATGATGATGTTGTGGCCGCCGGCGGCGGCGATCTCGATGCCGCGCTTGGCGCCTTCCTGGCCGATGATGTCGGCGAAATCCATCCCGGCGCCGGCGCGCGGCGCGGCCATCCGGGCGCGGTGGACCTTGCGGTAGCGCACGGTGTTCCAGATCAGCAGGTCGTGGCAGTCCTCGCGCCCCTCCAGGATGCGCACGACATCGTTGAGCCCCTCCACGCCATAGACCTGCATGTCCTTGAATTCCGCCGCCTCCAGGGCGGAATCCAGGGGCAGGATGACCCCCTCGTAGCCGGCCTGGCGGGCCATCTCGGCGATGGGGAGCGCCCCCGGCACCGGCCGGACGCTCCCGTCCAGGCCGAGCTCTCCCATCAACAGGAAATGCCCGGCGCGCGGCAGTTCCCGCTGCCCGGAAGCGGCGATGATGCCGATGGCGATCGGCAGGTCGTAGCCGCTGCCGTTCTTGCGCAGGTCGGCGGGGGCCAGGTTGATGACGATCCGTTTGCCGGGAATCCGGAATCCCAGCGCCTCCAGCGCCGTGGTCGTGCGCAGGAGACTCTCCTTGACGGCCGCGTCGGCCAGTCCGACCAGGTGGATCCCGATCCCCCGGTCGATGTCGATCTCCACCGTCACTTCGACGGCGTCGATCCCGATGCATTTCGCACCGTGAATGTGTGTCAACATAGTTGTATTATTTAGTATCTTTGCAAAGTCATGTTACAGCAGATCGTCATACCTTCCCTGTCGGAGATCGACGCCGCCGCGGACGAGTTCCTGCGCCGGATCGGCGACCGCCGCCTCGTCGCGTTCTACGCGCCGATGGGCGCCGGCAAGACCACCTTCACCACGGCGCTCTGCCGCCGGCTCGGCGTCCGCGCCGATGCCGTGAGCTCCCCGACCTTCGCCATCGTCAACGAGTACCGGACGGCGTCCGGAGAGCCGGTCTACCACTTCGATTTCTATCGGATCAACAAGCTGGAAGAGGCCCTGGACATCGGTCTGTACGACTATCTCGACAGCGGCGCCCTCTGCCTGATGGAGTGGCCGGAAAACATCGAGGAGCTGCTGCCTGAAGAGACGCTCAAGGTCTCCATCGCGGTCGGGCCGGACGGCAGCCGCACCCTCACCTGGGACGGAGACTGACCGTCACCGCCAGGCTGCTGACATAGCCGTTTACATCCACCTCATGCACCCGCGTCCCGCTGCGGACGAAGGGGCGGTGCCGCGTGTCCCGGGGCGTCAGCGCCAGCCAGGGCGCGCCCGGGAGGAAAGCGGCGCAGGCCGGCGTGAAAAAGTGGCAGGGGAGCGACTCCCGGCCGTTTTCCGGGCCATACCAGCGCACGTCCCCGGCGGCGTCCGCGCTCACGGCGGCCGCCCGGCCGGAGGCGACGTAAAGCGCCGCCTCCTCCCGGCAGAGCCGTTCTGGCGCGCCCCCGTCTTTCATGTAGCCCGAATACCATCCGGCGCCGTCGGAGAAGCGGCCCGTGACCGCGAATGCCTGGCCGGACACCCAGAGGCGCCCCTCGCTCAGCCGCTCCCCCCGGAAGTCCGGCCGCAGGGCGACGGCCTGCCCGCGGATGAGCTTCAGGTCCAGGACGGATGTGCCCGGCGGGAGCTCCTCCAGCTGCTGCGCCAGCCCGTCGCGTACGGTATGGAAGGTCTGCTGCGGCCCTTTCCCGGATGCGTAGCAGAAGCAGACCTGCTCCTGGTCGCGGTACAGCGCGCCTGACGGGCCGTAGGACGGGTCCGTCAGGCTACCGAACGGCGTGCCGGACGGCTGGCGCAGCAGGACGTCGCCGTTCCGGCGGAAGGTGAATCCGTCCCCTTTTGCGGGGCGCGAAAGGGTGTAGAGGTCCTCCCCGTCTTCCAGCAGGCCGACCAGGTATTCCCGGCCCGGGAAACGGAACAGCTCGACCCCGTCGCGCCCGATCCGGGTCTGCCCGTCCGCCATCCGCTCCGTATAGAGGTGCCCGCCCGCCAGGTGGTGCCTGTCCGGGTCGGGCACGAAGCAGGCGTCCGGCCCGGACGGAAGGGTCAGGGCGTGCTCGAAATCGCGGTAGAGCAGCAGCTCGAACGGCACGGAGCCATAGGCGGTGTCGCGCTGCCAGTCGTATCCGTCCGGGAAGCGGACGGCGCAGTAGTAAACGGTGGTGTCCAGCTGGAAGACCGGGCCCGGAGCCGGGCCGGGCTCATCCGGCCCGGCCTGCTCCACGCGGTCTCCCGGCCGGTGCGGACCGCAGTCGCTTCGGCTCCGGTAGCCGACGATCCCGGGATCGAAAGGGTCGCAGGCAGCCAGGACGGCCGCCAGCAGAAGGGGAAAGAAAGAAGTTCTCATAGTCGTCTCTTTTTTGCAAAGAAGGCAAAAAAAACAAAGCCCCTCAGAAAGAATCGTATCTTTTTGCGGGGCTCCGGAAAAATTAAACGTTTAGCTGAAAACAAAACCCTGCAGGAAGAATCGCATCTTCCCGCAGGGCCATCATCATAAAAATTTGTCTATTATGTTTTTGGAAAGCCGGATTAGAAATTGAAGCGCAGACCTACGTCGAAATTCAGCATGAAGGGCTTCTCCGTGCGGATGCTGCGCGGCTGGTTGCAGGGGAAATAGTAGTTGATGCCCGGATCCAGGTACAGGCCCAGGTGGTTGGACAGCAGGAACTCCACGCCGAGGCCGGCGCCGACGGAGAACTGCAGCTCGTCGACCCGGTAGGACCGGACGATGTCCGGCGAGCCGAACAGCTTGTAGGTGTTGCTGAGGCAATATTCCGCTTCGCCTCCGCCATAGACGTAGAACTTGATCCGGCCGGAGGAGACGATGTCGTAGTAGGCGCGGAGCGGAATGCCGATATACTGGAGCGTGTGGTGCACGCTGCCGGGGACGTCGGCATAGCTGCCCGCGAAGGAACGGCTGAGCCGGGTATAGTCGAGCCCGGTGCCGAAGGACAGGCGGGGCGTCGCATAGAAGCGGACGCCGATGCCTGCGGTGAAGGGCACGCTGTACGTGGAAGCACCCAATTCCGTGAAGCCGTATTGCTCGCCCGGCGCCATCATCGCGGCCCCGTGCGGGGCGCGGAATGCGGCGTCGTTGCTGCCGACGGCCCCCTGCGCGTAGATGCTGGGGCGCGGCTTGGCGGCGCGCGGCCGGATCGGCTCCGGACCGAGGCTCAGGAAGGGATCATAAACCGGACGGACCGGGCGGGTGGCCGGTCTCCGCCCGACCGTGGAGGCCGTGGACGTCTGCTGCTTGTCTTCAGAAACATCCACGGTGGCCTCCGGTTCGGGCTGCCGGCCGTCGTCCTCCCGGGCGGCCTGCACGGGTGCGGCCGCCTGGGGCGCCTGGCGCCGGACGACGGGGCGGGAGGACTCCGTCGGGACGGGAGCCTCCGGGGCCGCGACCTCCGCCTGCATGTCGAAATTCTCCGAGGCGTTGGCGGGATCAGCGGCCTGAGCAAGCTGAGCCTGCTCCGGGTTATGAATAATGGTTGGAATTGAGGTCCGTGGATGGATGAAGAACACCCCGGCTGCGACGGCGGCAGCGGCCGCCAGGCTCAGGCCGGCCCAGCGCATCCAGCCCCAGGGGCTGACGGCGGGAGCGGCAGGGGTGTGCAGACGCGCGGATACGGCTTTCCAGACGCGACGAGACGGCTTCGCCTCCGCATCTGCAAGCATCGACCTGATCTGGCGGTCGAAATCTTGGTATTGCTTATCCTGCATCTTAATACTTGTCTTTGATCTTTGATTGCAACAGCACCCGCGCCCGCTGCAGCTGTGAGCGGGAGGTGGTCTCGGAAATGCCGAGCATCTCGGCGATCTCCTTGTGTGAGTATCCTTCGATAATATACATGTTGAAGACCGTCCGGAAGCCTGGCGGAAGGGCCGCGACCATCTCGAGCAGATCGTTGTAGCCGATCTTCTGGATGGCAGACGGGTCGTCGCTGGTGATGTGCCACGCGGCGTCCACGTCCTCGGAATTCTTGAGCGCGTCTTTCTTCCTGAGACTCATCAGTGCCGTATTGACAAAGATCTTGCGGGCCCAGCCTTCGAAGGAGCCTTCTCCCGAATAGCTGTCCAGTTTGGAGAAAAGGGTTACGAAACCATCCTGGAGGATGTCCTCCGCGGAATCCCGGTCGCCCATGTAGCGCAGGCAAACTGCGAACATCCTGGCGGACAGGAGGTCGTAGATGGCTTTCTGGCAACGGCGGTTGCCTTGCTTCGCCCCTTCGATCCATTCTGTTTCCCGTGTGTTAAGATGCGCCTTGTTTGTGAAAAGTTGCATCCCGCTTTCGGAAAAAATTATTCCCACGAAATTAGCCAATTTTTCTCACAAAAAATATATATTTTTGTGTCCTATATGCGCAAGTTGATAACATATCTGGCTGCGACGCTGCTCTGTTTTTCCCTCGGGGCGCAGACGCATTCGACGGACAGCCTGTATCTCCGGGGGGTGGCGGCTTTTGCCGAAGGGCAGATCCCCGTGGCCAAGGTCATTTTCTCCAGACTGCTTGCGGTGTATCCGGAAGACGACGCCGTCAACTACTATCTCGGCCTGACCGAACTCGCCGGCCGGGAGGTGGAAGCGGCCGAGAAGCATCTCCTCGCCGCCGAGCGGGCGGACTCGACCAATACGTGGTACATCTACGCCCTCGCTTCCCTGTATGAGGCCAAGCGCGACCAGGTCCGCTCGGGCGAATATGTGGAGAAGCTGATCAAGATGGCCCCCTCGCTCTACAACAATCCCAACACCCTGTCCGTCGTGGGCGACGCCAAGGCCGCCTCGGGGCAGGATTCGCTGGCGCTTTCCTATTATAACCAGGCCCTGCTGCTCGATCCCGAGTACGCTCCGGCGCTGTACGGCCGGATGGAGCTGAGCCGCCGCGCCGGCCGTTTCGCGCCGTTCTTCGTGGACCTCGAAGGCGTGATCCGCAACGAGGATGTGCGGCCCGAGATGAAGAGCAACTACCTGACGAGGCTGATGGACAGCATCGACTCGCCGTTCTACTGGGTCTGGGGCGATGCGATCAACCGCCTGGTGGACCTGGACCGCGAGATGCATCCTGAGGATTATGCCATCCAGCTGCTCAAGCTGCGGATGCTCTATATCAAGAACGACTGGGAGGGGGTCCTCGACCAGTGCGGCGTGATGCAGGAGCTGGCGCGCCGCGAGGGCGACAAAGACCACCTCGCCGAGGCGCTCTCGATCGCCGGCGACGTCCTCTACAAGGAGATCGGCGACAAGAAGAAGGCTTTCGCGGCCTATGAGGAGGCGCTGAAGATCGATCCCGACCAGGCGACCGTGCTCAACAACTACGCCTATTACCTCTCCCTGGAGGGCCGGAAGCTCAGGAAAGCGCTCAAGATGAGCCGCCGCGCCGTCGAGCTGGATCCCGACAACGCCTCCTATCTCGACACCTGCGGCTGGCTGCTCTACCTGCTCAAGAAGCCCAAGGAGGCCAAGCCTTATTTCAAGCATGCGATGCTCTACGGCGGCAAGGACAGCGCCGTGGTGCTGGAGCATTATGCCAAGGTCCTCGCCGCCCTGGGCGAAGACAACCTGGCGTCCTTCTATCAGTCCCTTTCCGAGCAGAAAAGCAAATGACGCACGCCCTCCGCATATGGGCGACGCTCGCCTTCCTGCTGTTCGGCACGCTTTCGCTGCCGGCGCAGAACACGGCGGCCCAGGAGTCGCGCCGCGCCGCCCTCCGCAAGGAGATCGCGCAGCTGGAGAAGCAGATCAGCGAGAATAAATCCAAGCGCGAAAACGCCCTCGGCGAGCTGAAGCTCGTCCGCCGGAAGGTCGCCACGCGCCGCGAGCTCGTGGCGGAGAGCGAGCGCGAGATCCGCGCCCTGACGGACTCCATCGCCGCGCGCCAGGCCGACGCCGACCGCCTCCGCAAGCGCCTTTCCGCGCTCGAAGACCACTACCGCCGGCTGGTCCGCACCGCCTACAAGAACCGCGACACGCGCCTCTGGTTCACCTACCTGCTGTCCGCCCGCAACGTCGGGCAGGCCTCCCGGCGCTATGTCTATCTGCGCGACCTCTCGCGCACGATGAACACGCAGGGGCGCAAGTTAAAGGAGACGCGCGCGTCGCTCGAGCAGGACCTCGCCCGGCTGGCCGCCCTGAAGAAGGAGGCCGAGGACATCCGGACCGCCCGCACGCAGGAGCTGTCGGACCTGCGCGCCGAAGAGGAGCGCTCCGACCGGCTGATCGCCAACCTGCAGAAAGACAAGAACCGCTACCAGAAGGAGCTCGAGACCAAGCGCAAGCAGGTCGAGGCGCTCAACCGCGAGATCGAGCGCATCATCGCGCAGGCCATCGAGGACGCCCGCAAGAAGGAGGAAGCGGCCCGGAATTCCAACAAGAAGAGCACGGCCAGGGACTCCAGGCCCCTGGACGTCAAGCTGTCCGGCGAGTTCGCCGCCAACAAGGGCAAGCTGCCCTGGCCGGCGGACGGCCCGGTGGTCGAGACCTTCGGCAAGCACAACCATCCCGTCTACACCCAGCTGGTGATGCCCGCCAACAACGGCGTCAACATCGGCCTGTCCGCGGACGCCGAAGTCAAGGCCGTCTTCGACGGCGAAGTGAAGCGCGTGATCGTGATGCCGGGCTACGGCCGCTGCGTGCTGGTCCAGCACGGCGGCTACTTCACCTTCTACTGCAAGCTGGGGCACGTCGACGTCAAGTCCGGGGACAAAGTGACCACCGGCCAGGTCCTGGGCCGTGTGGATACGATCGACGGCCAGACCGAGCTGCACTTTGAGGTCTGGAAAGAAAAGACTCCCGAGAATCCCGAAACCTGGCTGAGGCCGAAACGCTAGCTGACGACCCAGACCAGGACGTGGCGGTCGAAGGTGATGTACTGGAGATCGAACTCCTCTTCGAAACCGTCCTTGTCCGTGAAGGTGGCGGCGAGTTCGCCTTCGCCGTGCATCCGGAAATCTTCGATCTCGATCTGCTCGGCGAAGTCCACCTTGTACTGGGACATCATCTTGTAGACAGCCTCCTTGGCACACCAGTAGAGGGCGAGCTGCTCGTTGCGCTGCTCTTCGTCCACTTCTTCGACTTCTTCGATCTCCTCTTCGGAGAGGGCCTTCTTCTTGACGGCCGAGAAATCGCGGTCGAGCGATTCGCAATCGATGCCCACGTCTTCCGTCGGGTTGAGGATGACGGCGACGTAGCGGTTGGTGTGCGTGATGCTTATGTTCATGGCGGAGTTTTCGATGTACGGCTTGCCGTTGTCGTGGTGGCTCAGGTACACCTTCTCCTCGAAAAGCGCGTCCAGCAAACAGCGGACGGCCAGTTTCTGCTTGCGCAGAGATTCGCTCTTGATGTAGGAAATTTCCTCCATTTCGTCGGAGGGAACGGAAGAGAGCTCACGGAGTTCTTCTTCGGTTTCTGTAATCTGCCAGACCCCCACGCGCGAGTGGTAGTCGTCGTCCAGATCTTTGATAAGATATAGGGCCATAAATAGTTTATAACATCGCAAAGATAATGATTTTTTGTATATTTGCGTGTTTTTTGTAAAAGACGTCAATTTTTACTGTCCAATATGAAATATCTAACTAACGAAAAATTGGTCATTGTC
>LUZH01000168.1 GCA_001602885.1 Bacteroidales bacterium Bact_16
CTGGGCAAGGACGGGCAGCCGCGCAAGATCGAATGGTGGGACAGCTGGTTCCTCTCGCCGCTGGACGAAGACGTCCGCCGCGAGCAGGCCGCGCTGGTCCACAAATTCATCGCCGACTACGGCTTCGACGGCCTCAAGCTCGACGGCCAGCACCTCAACTGCGTGTCGCCGGACTACAATCCCAAGCACCATCCGGAGGATCCGGAAAAGGATTTCCGCGAGCTCCCCGGCTTCTATAAGCTGCTGCAGGAGACGGCCCAGGCAGTCAAGCCTCATGCCGTGCTGCAGTACTGCCCCTGCGGCGACTGCTTCTCGGTCTACAACCTCCCGTATATCGGCAAGGCCGTCTCGTCCGACCCGACGAGCAGCTGGCAGATCCGCACCAAGGGCTACGTGCTCCGCGCGCTCGCCCCGCAGCTTGCCTACTACGGCGACCACATCGAGCTGTCCGACAACGAGAACGACTATCCGACCCAGCTGGGCATCGGCGCCGTGATCGGCACCAAGTTCACCTGGCCTGCGGACAATCCCTATGTCAAGCATTCCTACCTGCTGACCCCCGAGAAGGAGGCGCTCCTGAAGAACGCCCTCGCCATCTTCGAGGACAAGCAGCTGGCGAAAGGGGAGTACGTGCCCGGCCTCTACGACATCGGTTTCGACTATCCCGAGACCCACGTCCTCAAGCAGAACGGCAAGCTCTACTATGCCTTCTACGCCACCTCCGGTCCGGTCCAGTTCGTGGAGCTCCGCGGACTCGAGCCCGGCAAGACCTACCGGGTCGAGGACTACTACAACCATCGCGACCTTGGGACCGTGACCGCGTCCGCCCGGACCGTGCTCGACGAGCCGGTTGACGGCAGTCTGCTGGTCGAGGTGAGCGAGGTGCAGCTGTGATAACTGATTAAACTATAATATTTCAGGAATAATAATAACCAATGATTCAAAAATCCATGAAGAAAGTTTTGCTTTTGGGTCTTTTGCTGTTCTCGGCGCTCGTCGCGTCCGCGCAGGTCGCGGTCAAGGGCGTCGTCATAGCCGGAGACGACGGCCTGCCTATGGTGGGTGCAAGTGTATTCGAGAAGGGAACTTTGAACGGTGTCGTGACGGAGCTGGATGGTACGTATGCCATCACGGTCCGCGACGAAAACGCCGTCCTGGTGTTCTCCTCTGTAGGTTTCAAGACCACGGAAGTGCCCGTCAAGGGGCGCGGAGCCGTGATCGACATGACCCTTGATGTTGACTCCCAGCTCATCGACGAGGTCGTCGTGATGGGTTACAGCACCAAGACCCGCGGCGAGATCACCAGCGCCGTGACCACGGTGTCCGCCGACAAGCTCAAGGACGTGGTCAGCAACAACATCGGCGACATGCTCCAGGGCAAGGTGGCCGGCGTGACCGTGGTGAAAGACAGCGGCCGTCCCGGCGCCGAGCCTTCCATCCGCATCCGTGGCGCTTCCTCCCTGCACGCTTCGCAGGAGCCGCTCTACGTGGTCGACGGTATCATCGGCGGCTCGTATGACCCGGACGACGTGGAGTCCGTCACCGTCCTGAAGGACGCCGGCGCCACCGGTATGTACGGTGCGCAGGCCAACGGCGGCGTGATCGTCGTCACCACCAAGAAAGCGAAAACCAACAAGCTGCAGTTCAACTTCAAGGCCAATGTCGGTCTCATCACCCCCGACTTCTCCCGCCAGCAGCTGATGAACACGAAGCAGCTCTATACCTACTATCGCGAGTATTTCCGCGATCCCGAGACGCACCTGGTCGACGACCTCGCGTTCCGGACCGCGCTCCCGACCTCCATCCTGGACAATGATACCGACTGGCGCGGCCTGATCATGCAGAACGCCATGCTCCAGAACTATCACTTCTCCGTGATGGGCAAGAACGACTGGTATTCCGGCTACCTCTCCTTCTCCTACTACAAGGAGGACGGTACCATCCGGAACACGGACTACACCCAGGTGAACGTCCGTTCCAACAACACGATCAACCTCACCAAGTGGCTGACCCTCACCGCCAACCTCGACGTCAGCGCCAACATGGCCGACCACCCGGACGACAACCTCGTGTACTACGTGGGCGAGAACATCCCGTTCGACTCCCCGTACGGCGAGGACGGCAACTACCGTTCCTTCAAGTCCAGCAAGCTCTACGGCCGCTATGACGTGAACCCGATGATCGGCTTCGAGAGCGGCAAGGACGTGCGCAACAGCAAGGGCTTCGGCACCGACCTCGACTTCGTGGTCACCGCCAGGATCACGCCCTGGCTCTCCTTCGTGTCCCAGTCCCGTGCTTCCGTCGGTTTCTGGCACAGCCACAACCACCGCTTCGCCGATGTCGAATACATGAAGGCGGGCGACGAGATCGAGGATTCGATGAGCTACAGCTACGGCGGCATCAGCACCAACATGTTCAAGGCTGACAAGTCCTTCGGCAAGCACTCTCTGGCCGGCCTCGTCGGCTATGAGGCCCAGATGACCTGGAGCAACGACCTGACGGGCTACGGCCAGGGCCTTCCTTTCGGCCTCTCCGTGCTCGACGTCGCTTCCGCCAACAAGGACGCCCGCGGCAACCGCAGCCGCAGCGGCATGCAGTCCATCATCTCGCAGATCAACTACAACTACGATCAGCGCTACTTCCTGACCGGCTCGCTGCGTTACGATGAGTCCTCCACCTTTGCCCCCGGCAACCGTGGCGCCATCTTCCCGAGCCTCTCCGCCGCCTGGGCCATCAACAACGAGCCTTTCTTCCAGTCGAGCGTGATCACCAACCTCAAGCTCAAGGCCAGCTGGGGCAAGACCGGTATGAAGGACATCGGTGCTTCCAAGTACCTCGAGGCCTTCGCCTACAGCACCCAGTATGACTCCAACTCCGCCGCCGTGCCTATCCAGATGGCCAACCGCGACCTCAAGTGGGAGGAGACGACCCAGATCAACGCCGGTGTCGAGGTGGGCATCACCGACCGCGTGTCCATCGACCTCAACTACTACCGCAACACGACCAACAACCTGCTCGTGTACCGCGACCTCCCGCCGACCGGCGGTTTCTCCAACCAGTGGCAGAACCTGGGCTCCGTGCTCAACACCGGTTTCGAGGCTGCGCTCAACGTGACGCCGGTCAAGACCAACGACCTGCGCTGGGATGTGGACTTCTCCATCTCCTACAACACCAACAAGCTCTTCAACTTCGGTGAGGGCGTGCAGTTCATCCAGTCCAACTACCGGAGCCTCTCGCAGATCTACCGCGACGGCGTGCCTATGTACACCTGGTATCTGCGCGAATACGCCGGCGTCGATCCGCAGACCGGCCGCGAGCAGTTCGTGGCGGCCGACGGCTCGCTGACCTACGACTACGCCTCGGCCCGCTTCGTGGAGGCCGGCACGCCGAACATCCCCTGGCAGGGCGGCATTTCCACGCAGGTCGCGTGGAAGAACTTCAAGCTCAGCGCCAACGGCAGCTTCGTGTGGGGCAACACCCTCTACGGCCGCAGCCGCGCCAGCCGCCTGGCCACGTTCGTGTCCAACTCCCTGATGCCGTCCAACGAGGACAAGATCTGGCGCCAGCCGGGCGACGAGGCCACCATCGGCCTGCCTGCCTACGCCCTTGCCTCCGTCTACCACACGGGCGACCTCGTGAAGGGCAACTACTTCAAGCTCCGCAACGTGACCCTGTCCTACACGCTCCCCAAGAGCATCACCAAGAACACGGGCATCACGATCGCGCTCTCCTGTGACAATGTCTTCACCGCCACCACCGTCTGGGGTGCCGATCCCGAAGTGTCGATGTCTGCCGATTCCGGCGTCGCCGGCATGATCGAGTCGCTGGACAACAGATATCCCAACAAGCGGCAGTACAACCTCCAGGTCAACTTCACCTTCTAAGATCTTGCGGATATGAAAAAGATTTTCAAATATTTCCTCATAATGGTCGCGGGTGCGGGTCTGATGACTTCGTGCGACCTCAACATCGCCCCGGAGGATTCCCTCACCGGCAGCCAGATGACCCAGTCTCCGACCGGTATCGTGGATATCCTGAACGGCTGCTACGCCGTGATGAAGGACCATCCGGAGAACTCCAACAGCAACAACTGGTACGGCCGTCAGTTCTACCAGATGTCTGACTTCTCTTCGGACGACGTGGTGTACGGCCACGCCACCACCGACGAGCTCAACATGATCTTCAAGTTCGAGGAGCGGCACGCCGGCCTGAGCAACGTGGCTTCGTTCTGGTCCCAGTCCTACAAGATCATCTACTCGACCAACGTCGCCCTCGACGTCATCTCCGAGGATCCGGACCCGAGCGACGAGACCAAGTCCCTGCACGGTGAGGCCCTCTTCCTGAAGGCCTATGTCATGCACAGCCTCGTCCGCGCCTACGCCAAGCCCTACAAGGAGGCGACCGCCGCCAGCGAGCCGGGCCTGATCATCCGCGAGAACGGTTCCGACGCCGCCCCGAAGGGCCGCGCTTCCCTCAAGGAGACCTACGATTATATCGTGAACTGCCTGCTCGACGCCGAGAAGCTGATGGAAACGCCGGTGGCCCGTTCGCAGAGCCGCTGCTTCGCGTCCCTCGGCGCCGTCCGCGCCCTGCTGTCCCGCGTCTATCTCTACATGGGCAACTGGGACAAGTGCATCGAGTACTCCTCCAAGGTGATCGCCGACGACAACTACGAGATTGCCGGCGCCGCGGAGTTCGCCGATTACTTCAAGAGCACCTGGACCTCCAAGGAGACCATCTGGTGCCTGAAGATGCTCCCGCAGGACGACAAGGGTTCCGGTTCCGTCGCTTCCATGATCATGAAGGCCGACGGCTGCTGGGGCGAGGAAGGCTATTCCGAGCCGCTGCT
>LUZH01000169.1 GCA_001602885.1 Bacteroidales bacterium Bact_16
ACCGCCTCTCGCAGTATGCCGTGGCCAACGGCCACACGATGCAGTGTGTGATCTGGTACAGTTCTTCGTCGAAATACTGGGCCAAGTCCGACACGCTGAGCCACTTCATCGAGAAGTTCGACCCGACCTACATCTTCCTCTGCATCGGTGCCAACGAGCTGTTCGTCCGCAACCTGGACGAGCGTGACGCGGCGGTCGGCGAGGTCATCCGCGAGATCGGCGACCGCCCCTTCATCTGGATCGGCCCGCCCAACTGGAAGCCCGACACGGGCATCAACGACATCCTGCTGCGGCATTGCGGCAAGAGCCGCTACTATCCCAGCCTGCGGCTCAAATACGAGCGCGCCAAGGACGGCGCGCACCCGGTGCTGAAGTCTTACAACATGTGGGCGGACTCCGTCTCCACCTGGCTGCGCGACTCCTGTGCGCACCCCATCCGGTGGGACGTGCCGGCCAAGGACACTCCCAAGACCCACGGCGTGACCCTCCTCTCGCCGCCCAAAGACTGACGCCCGATGAACTTCCTCAGCATCAGCTTCTGGGCGGCATTCTGCGCCTTTTTCCTGATCTACATCTTCGTCAGGAAGTGGTCGCGTGCGGCGATGCTCATCTGGGTGGTCGCCTTCGACCTGTTCTTCTTCTGGCAGGCCAACGGCTGGCTGATGTTGCTGCTGCCCGCCACCGCCGCCGTCAACTTCTACCTGACCGAGCTGCTTCGCCGCCCGGCGGGTGCTGTGGGTTGGCGTTGTGGAGGACGGAGCGGGAATTGGTTTTTCGGCAAACTTGTCCGAAAAATAATTCCCGTCCGGCCGCGAGGGGGCACCCGCCGGGCAGGCTGGATCCTGGGGCTGATCGTGCTGCTGGACCTCGGGACGCTGGCGTTCTTCAAATACGGCGGCGCCTTCGACAGCGGCATCATCCTGCCCATCGGCATCTCGTTCTACACCTTCCAGGCCATCAGCTACTCGGTGGACGTCTACCGCGGCAAGTATGACGGCCGCCCGGACTTCCTCGAATTCTGCTTCTACCTGTCCTTCTTCCCGCTGCTTCTCGCCGGCCCGATCACGCGCGCCGGACGCTTCCTGCCGCAGATCCGCCGCGCCGAGCCCGCCACGCGCCACGAGCTGCGCCTGGGCCTCTGGCTCATCGTGTGCGGCCTGCTGAAGAAAGGCGTGCTGGCCGACTACCTGGCCGTCTACAACAACCTCGCATTCGACTCCCCCGCCGCCTATTCCGGCTACGAACTGCTGATGGCGGCGCTGGGCTACACGATGCAGATCTACCTCGATTTCTCGGGCTACAGCGACCTCTCCATCGGCATCGCCTCGCTGATGGGATTCCGCCTGGACGACAACTTCCGCTTCCCCTACCGCGCGCTCAACCTCACGGAGTTCTGGCGGCGCTGGCACATCTCCCTCTCGACCTGGTTCCGGGACTACGTCTACATCCCGCTGGGCGGCAACCGCAAGGGCGAAGCGCGCACCCTGCTCAACAACTTCCTGACGATGGTCGTGGCAGGCGTCTGGCACGGCTCCACCTGGATGTTCGTGCTCTGGGGCGCGCTGCACGGCGCGGGCCTGGCAGTCCACAAGCTCTGCCGCGGGTGGCTCAAGATAATCCCTGACAGCTGGCCGGTCAAGGCCGCCAGCTGGCTGCTCACAATGCTCTTCGTGATGGCTTGCTGGATCTTCTTCCGGGCCGGGAGCCTGCAGGACGTCGGGGAGATCTTCCGGCGGATCTTCACGGAGTTCGACTTCGCCTACGCGGCCCCGTTCTGGGGCGCGCGCAAGCTCTGGTGCGTGGTGCTGGCCGTCGCGATGGCCGGCCTGCTGATACCGGAGCGGGCCTACAATCGCTTGCAGGCCCGCTTTGTACGGCTACCGTGGATCGCCATTTTCGTGGTCTTCCTCCTGGCTGTCCAGCTGGTCATCCAGCTGCGCAGCGGAGACATCCAGCCGTTTATCTATTATCAGTTCTGACCGCTCGCCCACGCGGCGTTGACGATGCCGTCGTGGGTGACGAACGCGACCACGCGATACGCCTTCGTCCCGTAGCCGGGGACGGAGTAGGTGCGCGTCACGGGCACGCCGGCCTCAAGGACGCCCAGCGGGTCGCCCCACAGATTCTCCTGCAGGAAGCCGCGGAAGACGTTGTCGTGGACATAGCTCTCCGAGGCGCCCGTCTGGGCGGCCACGATGCCGTCTTCGAGCAGCGCGACGGAGAGGCTGTAGCCGGCCGATTCCTGCGCCGTGACGGACACGGTGAGCGTCCCGTCGTCCTGCAGCCGGCCTTCGACGGCGCAAGGCTTCTTGGCAGAAGCCGCCGCGTCGAGTTTGGCCAGCAGGAGCTCCGCGGAAGTGGCGGTGGTCAGGGAATTCGCGTCCATGTTCGCGACGACGGTCGGATAGGCCGCCACCTCGAAATGATCGATCAGCGCCTTGCCGTCGTCGCACATCATCTCGTCCTGGAAGTGGACGCTGATGGGGATGATCTTGCCCGGGCGGGCCTCCTGGGCCTGCCCGATGGCCTCGTGCATCCGCGGGCAGTTCACGCACCAGGTGGCGGTGAAGTCCAGGAAGATGCCGGCCCCTTCGGAGACCGCGGACGAGCCGCCGCCCCCGTTGGGTTCGTCGTCGTCCAGCTGTCCCACGCAGGAGACGGCCGCGAACGCAACAAGTATGGGGAGGAAGAATCTTTTCATCGCTAGAATGACCATTGCGCCCGCAGGGACGCGCCTTTATATTCGGGTTGATAGCGGCACACGCCGCCGGAGCACACCATGCCCGCGCGGTTGCGGCCGTAGCCGGCCAGGATCTTGAGGGCGCCGCTGCTGTAGGACACGGTGGCGTTCCAGTAGTGGTCGCCCGTGCTGCCGTGGTTGTACATGTCGCTCAGCGAGAAGCTCCAGTGCGGGGCCAGGCCCAGTTCGACCAGGCCGGCCATCCAGT
>LUZH01000170.1:0-1960 GCA_001602885.1 Bacteroidales bacterium Bact_16
AAGCGCGGCACGTACTGGGGCAAGGGCGGCGAGAGCCTCAAGCGCATGTTCCTCAAGGCCCCGCTCAAATACAACCGCATCAGCAGCGGCTTCTCCTATGCCCGCAAGCACCCCGTGACCGGCAAGGTCAAGGCGCACACCGCCGTGGACTATGCCGCGCCGACGGGCACGCCGGTCCACGCCATCGGCGACGGCACGGTGATGCGCATCGGCTGGGACGCCGGTGGCGGCGGCAACCGCATCCGCCTCAAGCACGCGCAGGGCTACGAAACCAGCTACATGCACCTGTCCCGCTACGCCCCCGGCCTCAAGGTCGGCTCGCGCGTCTCGCAGGGCCAGCTGATCGGCTATGTCGGCGCCACCGGCACGGCCACGGGCCCGCACCTCGACTTCCGCGTGTTCCAGAACGGCAAGGCCATCGACCCGCTGTCGCTCAACTCCCCTGCCTCCGAGCCGCTCGACAAGAAGTATCTGGACGAATTCAATGCCCTGTACGACAAGTATATCGCCGAACTGAATGGAGATTAAGCCCGTCGCATACTTCCGCGCGCCGCTCTCCGAGAAATTCGGCCTGCCGCGCCAGGCAGGCGTGGCGGCCTCGCTGCGCGGAACCATTGTCCTGGAGCCCGAATACCGCCATCCCGACGCGCTGCGCGGCCTGGAGGACTTCGACTATCTGTGGCTCATCTGGGAATTCCATCTCAACCGGGAGACGTCCGGCGACAGCCTGACCGTCCGGCCGCCCCGGCTGGGCGGCAACGAGCGCGTGGGCGTGTTCGCCTCGCGCGCGCCCTACCGCCCCAATCGCCTGGGCCTGAGCTCGGTCCGCATCGAGTCCGTCGACGCTGCTGCGGGCGAGATCCGCGTCCTGGGCGCCGACCTGGCCGACGGCACGCCCATCTACGACATCAAGCCCTACGTGGCCTACGCCGACAGCCATGCACGCGCCCGCAGCGGCTTCGTGGACGGCCACGAATGGAAGCCCCTGCAGGTCCATCTGCCCAAGGAATTCTTCCCCTACTTCTCGCCGGACAATATCGACGGCCTCTTCGAGATCCTCTCGCAGGATCCCCGGCCGCAGTACCAGGACGACCCCAAACGAATATACGGCCTCCTGTTCGAAGGCCGTAATATCAAATTCCGTGTCGAAGACGGCGTGCTTACCGTCGTCGCCGTCGAGCAGACGACGTAAGCGTCCCGCCCTACCAGTTCTTGCGGTCGAAAGTCCACTGCGGGAAGAAAGCCTTCCCGTAGGCGTCGTTCATGAAGAGCGCGGAGTCGGAGATCATCCCCTTCAGCTGCCAGTTCAGCCACATCCGGGCCACGACGGCGTATGCGCCGGCGTTCTTCTCGTAATAGGTGCCGTGGTGGCCGTCCAGCGTGGAAATCTTGACCACGGGGATGCAGTCCGCTATGAGGGCCCAGTCGCCGTTGGCGTTGGGATAGGCCGCGTCGGCCTCGCCGCCGTTGAGATACAGCATCGGGGCGTGCAGGTTGGCGAGCGCCTTCTTGGTGGCGCCGGCCATCGACATCTCGCCGATGCCCGAGTTGAACATCATGCAGGTCTTGATGCGCGGGTCGTGCGCAACGACCAGCACCTGGGCGCCGCCGCAGGACTGCCCCATCGCCGCGACCTTCTCCAGGTCGATCAGGTGGTAGTATTCGCTCGCCTCGTCGGCGTCCTGCTGCGTGAGCCAGTCGAGGGCTTCCAGCATCTGGCGGGCGTAGGTCGCCATCGCCGGCTGCTGCACGGTCAGGGTCAGTTTCTTGTTCTTTTTCTTCTTGGCAGCGGCAGCGGCGGCCTTCCGGGCGGCTTCGCGCTCAGCGTCCAGCGCCGCCTGCTCGGCCTTGGTATACGGCGTCAGGCGCTCTCCGTTGCCCATGATGGCCACTTCCTTGGTGTCGGGATACCAGCCGCGGACGACGCCCTTCCACTGGGCGTAGAAGGCCTCGTCCGGCA
>LUZH01000170.1:1975-4220 GCA_001602885.1 Bacteroidales bacterium Bact_16
AGGAGGCGGCTCATCTCGAGGCTGTTGTTGGCACAGGCGCCGTTGGCATAGAGCAGCACGGGAATCTTGCCGTTCTCGGCCACATAGCCCTTGAGGTTCTCGGGCCGGTAGACCATGTGGGTCGGGAGGCTCTTGTCGCCGATAGCGACGGCCTTGTAGGGGCCGGTGCCACCGCCTTCGATGACTTGGGAATGCTCCGTCTGCGCGAAGCAGCAGGCGCCGGCGGCGAGGGCCACGGCGAGTGCAAGGAATTTCTTGACGTTCATGTTATCAATCAGTTAGTTGGTTTGGTTGCTATTCAGCGAGGACCTTGAACCCCAGGTACAGCGCGTCCACGAGGTCGCGGCTGCTGTAGGCCTCGGCTGTGCATTTCGCGGTCAGCGCATCCCCGGCATAGCCGTGGATCCAGACCGCGAGCGCGGCGGCCTCGAGGGTCGTGTAGCCGCGGGCGAGCAGACCGCCCAACAGGCCGGTCAGCACGTCGCCGCTGCCGCCCTTGGCCATGCCCGGATTGCCGGTGGTGTTGACGTATTTCTCGCCGGAAGGCGTGTAGATCCGGGTGTGGAAGCCTTTGGACACGAGCACACAGCCGGTCCGGCGGCAGAGCTCGAACACGGCGGCGTCTTTCGCCTCGGGGCTGTCCCAGGACACGAGGCGCATCAGTTCGCCGTCGTGGGGCGTCATCACGGAACCGGCCGGAATCTCGTCCAGCAGCTTGGGATTGAGGGACATCAACCCGAGCGCATCGGCATCCAGCACCATCGGGATGTCCTCTTCCTGCGCCTTGGCGAGCAGTTTGCCGAAGGCCTTCGCGGTCGTCTCCGCGAGACTCAGGCCGGGCCCCACGGCGATGGCGTCGAAACGCCTCAGACCCTCCGGAATGCGGCTGAAGCACGCTTCCGGATCGAGCGAGAGCATCGCGGACGGGAAGCAGCTGACGGCCGCCTGCACGGCATATGCCGTGGAATGCAGGGTCACGAGGCCGCAGCCGGAATGCAGCGCGGCGCCCGTGGCGAGCACGGCCGCGCCGGGCATGGTCTGGCAGCCGCTCACCAGGAGCAGATGCCCATACTCGCCTTTGTGGCTGTCGTCCAGGCGCGATTTGAGCAGCGGACGGAGGAATGCGGGATCGATGTTCGTCATGGTTCCTATGTTTTATCGGTTACTGGCAGGCAGTGATGTGGAAGCAGTGCTCCTTCTTCTCGTATTTGGCGAGGATGCGGCCGGCGGCCTTCTCGTCCCGCAGGACTTCGGCCAGGACCTTGGTCAGCTCGAAAGGCTGCATGAACTCGTCGGTCTCCACGTCGCGGTGGTAGCGGGTGTAGGTGATGTCGAAGGTCGTGCCGTAGCAGTGCGCGGAGTTGTCGCTGGCGTTGGGGTTGCCGCTCTTGCGCAGGCGCGTGACGTCCTCCTCCGTGCGGAGCACCGAGGAGACGACAAGCTTGTAGAGCGGGAACTGCTTGCGGGCCAGCGAGTCGTGGAAGGCGCGCGCGATGTGGTTCAGCTCGCGGGCGGCGTTCGACGTGAGGTACGGCACCGAATAGCGCAGCTCGTCCAGGACGAGGAAATCGGAATCGAGAACCTGTGTCAGCTGGGCGGTGTTGATGTCGTCCCGCTTCTCCGGGATCTTCTTCAGGCCCACGGCCTTCGCCTTGTCGAGATGCGTCTCGTTGACGTCGTTGAAAATCTTGGCATACGGCATCCGCGGGGTGTAGTAGATGATCTCGCGGGCTTCGGCTTCGCCGAGTCCGTCCACGTCATCTTCCGCCTGCAACGTTTCCGGAACGTCCGGCTCCCCCACTTCTTCCTGCGGGATCTCCTTCGGCTCCGTCTGCTCCGTCCGGGCCTTCTTCTCCTTCGGCTCACGCTCCACCTTGCTGCAGCCGCCGCCCACCAGGAGTCCCAGTAGGAACCCCAGGATGAACGGCGTCAGCAGGATGATCAGGGCTTTCTCGCGCTTACTCATATTTCAGGACCGGCTGCCGGGCGGCGGTCGTCTCGTCGGGACGGCCGATCGGCGTGTTGTGCGGCGCTGCGTGCAGCATCTCCGGGTCGGCCTTGGCCTCCTCGGCGATCTTGCGCATCACGGCGATAAATGCGTCGAGCGTCTCCAGCGACTCCGTCTCCGTGGGCTCGATCATGATGGCCTGGTGGAAGAGCAGCGGGAAATAGATGGTCGGCGCATGGAAGCCGTAGTCGAGCAGGCGCTTGGCGACGTCGAGCGTCGACACGCCGTTCGGCTCCA
>LUZH01000171.1 GCA_001602885.1 Bacteroidales bacterium Bact_16
CTGCAGATCAAGGGCTGGCAGAAGCGCCGCGCCGCCGTCATCGAGAACGGCAGCTGGGCGCCCACGGCCGGCCGCGTGATGACGGAGATGCTCTCCGCGATGAAGGAAGTGGAGCTGGTAGGGGAGAAGGTCACCGTCCGCTCCCGCCTGCAGCCCGCCGACCTCCCGGCCCTCGAGGCCCTGGCCGATGCCGTCCTGGCCTGATCCCGACAGACGCAAAAAACGCCTCCGGATAGCTCCGGGGGCGTTTTTTTATCGCTGCTCCGACCTGCCTAAAAGCGGAAGAAGTCGCAGTAGATGAGGATGGCGACCCAGGTCTTGTTGTCGCAGCGGCATTCGCCCAGGCTCTTCTGGTTCTCGTTGATCTTGACCTCGCCGTAGATGCCGATGGAGGCGTAAGGGACATAGGGCTGCGCGCCGTCGCAGATGGTGCCACTGGACTTGACGTTGCAGATCAGCTTGCCGGAGCGGTCCTTGATGTCTTCCGCGCCGAAGGACACGGTGCCGATCGTGGTCCCGTATTTGTCCAGGATGTCGCCGTTGCCCTTGGGAAGCTGGCCGATCTTGGTCTTGGCCCAGTCGTAGACCACGCCGTTGGAGTCGACGTAGCCGCGGCCGCCGTTCTTCCGGACCTCGTAGTAGGTCACGCGGCTGGCCGCTTCCACGGCCTCCTCGTGCTCCTTTTTCCATTGGGCGACCTGGTCCTCGCTGCACAGCAGGCCCAGATACACCAGGGCCACGATGCCCCGGTTCGTCTCCGCGTCGAAGGTGCCGAACTTGTGGTCATAGCACCAGCAGGCGGACTTGGTGGCGGTGCCGATCTGCTCGTCGCCCCGCCAGACGCGGCCTTCGCCGTCCACCTTCAGGGTGCCCAGGTTGGGCGACTCGAAGCTGCCGTCGGCGTTGAGCCGGCCCTTGACGGTCCCGTCGTTGCGGACGATCTCGCGCGTGGCGCCGTCGATGCGGTAGATGACATATTGGCCGGCGAGCTCGCCCTCGTCCCATTTCTGGTTGAAACGGATCTCCAGGGTGGACGGCGTGTAGTCGCCGATGGGCGTGTTGCCCCAGCGGAACGTAATCTTCTCGGCATCCTGCGCCTGCAGGGCCGGCAGGAAAACCAGGGCCGCAAGCGACGCGAGCGCCAGTTTCCAGATGTTCTTTCTCATATGGTTCTGATTTAGTGTTTGGTTGGCAGTTACTTAGCGGCCGAGCCACTCGCAGGAGCTGGTCTCGCCGGCGATCCAGACCACGTCGCCCGCCTCGAACGTGTAGTCGGGCTTGGGGTTGGTGTGGAACTCGGAGCCGTGCAGGACGCTGATCACCATGCAGTGGTAGTCGCGCATGTTGGTGTTGCGCAGCGTCTTGCCGGTCAGGTAGGATTCTTCGTGGAGGGTGATCGGGACGACCTCGAATTCGGCCTGCGAGGCCGTCACGGGCGTGGTCGCCGACTCCGCGAGCATCGTGCGCAGGCGCTCGATCTGCTCCGTCGTGCCCACGGCCAGGAGCTTGTCGCCCGGGAAGATGACCATCTCGCCGGAGGGGATGGTGATGCTGTGCGTGCCGCGTTCGATCTTGATGATGTTGGCGCCGGTCTCGGCGCGGAAGGGGATCTCCTTGAGCGGCCGCCCGATGAAGGCGCTGTCGGGCGAGACGTCCAGCAGCTCCAGGTGCACGTCGTAGCCCATCATCTTGTTCTGCACCGAAGTCGTGACCGGCCGGCGCCGGCGCTCGTCCTCTTCCTTCTCATTGAGGTTGGACAGGAAGCGCTGCTCCAGCGCGGAGTAGCGGTGCATCGTGCGGCGGGCGGTCAGGATGAAGATGAAGCCGCCCAGGATCAGCAGCACGACGGCCCAGCCGGCTAAATGGAAATGGCTGGAAATCACGCTGATGACGAACGATACGGAGATGAAGGTACGGGTCAGGACCAGGCCCGCGAGCGGCCATTTGTTGGACGGCTTCTCGGCCAGGAGCTTGGCCGCGGGGGCGTTGATGGAGCCGGTGTTGATGGCCATGCCGTAGAGGAACGGCGACATCACGAGCAGGGTCACGACCGTGACCGCGAGCTTCAGCACGAACGGGGTCAGGTTCGGGAAGAGCTGGGCCGCGAACGGCTCGAGGAAACGCTTGGAGCCGATCATGATGGCCAGCAGGATCACGCCATAGAGCAGGATGCGCAGGAAATAGGCCTTCAGCAGCTTCTTCCATTCGCTCTGCTCCGCCGTGGTGGTGCGCGTCTTCTGTTCGGGCGAGTCCAGACGCGCCACCCACTTGGGCGACATGATCCGGAGCAGGCCCTCGTAGGCCGGGCCTGCGAGCTTGATCATATAGGGCGTCGTGAAGGTGGTGATCACCGACACGGCGATGATGACGGGGTAGATGAATTCGCGCATCACGCCCAGGCTCACGCCCACGCCGGCGATGATGAAGCCGAATTCGCCGAGCTGCGCGAGGCTGAATCCGGTGTGGACGGCGTTCTTGAGGCCGCCGCCGGTCATCAGGATGCCCGCGCCTGCGAAGAGGATATGGGTCAGCATCACGAGGAGCGTGATGATGAGGATGGTCAGCCAGTGCTCCGCGACGACGGCCGGGGCGACCATCATACCGACGGACACGAAGAAGACGGCGCCGAACAGGTCCTTGATCGGCGCGACGAGGTGGTCGATGTGCTCGCTCTCGACGGTCTCGGCGAGGATGGAGCCCATCACGAAGGCGCCGAGCGCGGAGGAGAAGCCTACGGCCTGGGCCAGCGCCACCATCCCGAAGCAGAGGCCGATGCTCACGATCAGGAGGATCTCGTCATTGAGGAAGCGGCGGGCCTTCTTGAGGATGGTCGGGATCACATAAATGCCCACCAGGAACCACAGGATGAGGAAAAAGCCGAGCTTGGTGAGGTTGAAGAGCATCTCGCCGCCGGCGAAACGGTTGGACACGGCCATCGTGGAGAGCAACACCATCAACAGGATGGCAATGAGGTCCTCGACCACGAGCGTGCCGAAGACCATGCCCGCCCAGGGCTTGCCCTTCAGGCCCATGTCGTCGTAGGACTTCAGGACCACCATCGTGGAGGACATCGAAAGCAGGCCGCCCAGGAAGACGCTCTCCATCGACGACCAGCCCATGGCCTGTCCGGCCACGAAACCGATCACGAACACGCCGAGGAACTTGCTCCCGGCGGTCACGAGGGCGCTGCTGCCCACCTTGAGCAGCTTCTTGAAACTGAACTCCAGGCCCAGACCGAACATCAGGAAGATGATGCCGATCTCGGACCACTGGTGTACCGTCTCCTCGGAGGTGATCCCGGGGAACCACGAGATGTGCGGGCCGACCAGGAAACCGGCGAGGATATAGCCCAGGATGAGGGGCTGCTTGAGGGCTTTGGATATGATGGTGAAGGCGCCGGCGGATACGAGGATAACCGCCAGGTCGCGCACGAGGTTCATTTCATCGGACATATGTTGACAAAAATAATAAAAAAGCGTCGCTCCGCCAAGTCGGTTGTGGGGAGGATTGCAGGAAAATGCGTATCTTTATGGATTGAAATAATTTGAGTCTCCATGCGTAATTACAGCGTAAGTATTCTTCTGGCCAGCTTCAGCCTGGCCCTGGCAGGTCTGTGCGGCTGCGCGGAACGTCCTTATACAGTCAAGGGCGACACGGTCACCGTGCGGGTGGCCGAGCCCGTGGCGGGCGGCGCCCGCACGGTGCGCCTGCAATGGGCCGGCCCGGAGCTGGTGCGCGTGTCTGCGAGCCCCGACGGGCGGCTGCACGACCGCAAGAGCCTGGTGGTCGTCCCGCAGGCGGCATTCCGCGATTTCAGCGTGTCCGAACAGGACGGGGAAGTGCTGGCGCAGAGCGCCGCGCTGACCGTCGCCGTGGACCGGCGCTCCGGCGCGGTCCGCTTCCTGGACGCGGACGGGAACGCCCTGCTCGACGGCTCCCGGATGGACTTCGAGCCCACGGAAGTCGAAAAGAAAAAGGCCTTCTCGACGGCCGTCAGCTTTGATTCGCCGGCCGACGAGGCCTTCTACGGCCTGGGCCAGCACCAGAGCGGCGAGCTCAACCACAAGGGCCGCAGCGAGGAGCTTTTCCAGTATAACACGAAAGTCAGCGTGCCGATGGTGGTCTCCACCCGCGGCTACGGCCTGCTGTTCGACGCCTATTCGCTGAGCCGCTGGGGCAATCCCGCCCCGTACGGCCAGCTGGGCGAGCAGTTCAAGCTGTACGGCAAGGACGGGCAGACGCCGGGCCTCACGGGCACCTACAAGCCCTTCCGGGGCGAGGCGCTGGTCCGTCAGGAAGACAGCCTCTTCTTCGAGAACGAATGGGCCATCCGCAACCTGCCCGACGTGCCCCTGCAGGGCGCGACGGTGGTCTATGAGGGCTTCATCGAAGCGCCGCAGACCGCTGATTATCAGTTTATCCAATACTACGCCGGCTTCCAGCGCACCGAGATCGACGGGCAGGAAGTGATGGCGCGCCGCTGGCGCCCGGCGTGGAACCCCAACAGCTACAAGTTCTCCGTCCGCCTCGAGGCGGGCCGCAAGATTCCCATCCGCCTGGAATGGGAGCCGGACGGCGGCGTGTCCTATCTGGGCCTGCGCGTGGCGCCGCTCCAGACGCCTGAGGAGCGCGGCCGCCTGGCCTTCTGGTCGGAATTCGAGCCGCAGCTGGACTTCTGGTTCATCGGCGGCGGGAGCCACGACGCCGTGATCCGCGGCTACCGCCAGCTCACGGGCAAGGCGCCCGTGATGCCGAAATGGGTGCTGGGCTTCTGGCAGAGCCGGGAGCGCTACAGCACGCAGGACGAGCTTGTGGAGACGCTGCGCGAGATGCGCCGCCGCGAGATCCCGGTCGACAACATCGTCCAGGACTGGCAGTACTGGCTGGACGACCAGTGGGGGAGCCACGAATTCGACCCCGCCCGCTATCCCGACCCGGAGGGGATGCTGGACAGCGTGCACGCGATGCACGGCCGCTTCATGATCAGCGTCTGGCCCAAATTCTATACGAATACCGACCATTACAAGGAACTGAAGGCCGCCGGCTACGCCTATACGCACGCCGAGCAGGACAGCCTGCGCGACTGGCTGGGCCACCTGCAGTCCTTCTATGACGCCTACGCCGAAGGCGGGCGCAAGATGTTCTGGAAGCAGATGGACGAGACGCTCTACAGCCGCTACGGCCGCAAGATCGACGCCTGGTGGATGGACGCCAGCGAGCCGAACCTGCGCGACTGCCTCCCGATGGACTATTTCAAGTGGCTGCTCACGCCCACGGCGCTCGGCCCTTCGACCGAATACCTCAATGCCTACGCGCTCGTCAACGCCGACGCCATCTACAACGGCCAGCGCGGCGTGGATCCCGACAAGCGGGTCTTCCTGCTGACGCGCAGCGGCTTCGCGGGCCTGCAGCGCTATTCGACGGCCACCTGGAGCGGCGACATCGGCACTTCGTGGACCGACATGCGCACGCAGATGGCCGCAGGCCTCAATTTCAGCATGAGCGGCATCCCGTTCTGGGGCATGGACATCGGCGGCTTCTCCGTGATGGGCAAGTTCAACAACCCGGCCAACGCCGCCGAATGGCAGGAGCTGCAGACGCGCTGGCACCAGTTCGGCACCTTCGTGCCGCTGTTCCGCGCGCACGGCCAGTGGCCGCGCCGCGAGCTCTGGAACATCGCCCCGGAGGGCTCCGAGGCCTATGAGAGCATCCTCTGGTACATGCGCCTGCGCTACCGCCTGATGCCGTATCTGTATTCGCTGACGGCGGCGGTGCATTTCGACGACTACACGCTGATGCGCGCCCTGCCGATGGATTTCCCGGAGGACCTGCACGTGCGTGACCTCGACACGCAGTGGATGTTCGGCCCGGCGCTGATGCCCTGCCCGGTGAGCGAATACGGCGCCCGCAGCCGCGAGGTGTATTTCCCCGAAGGGGGCTGGTACGACTTCTACAGCGG
>LUZH01000172.1 GCA_001602885.1 Bacteroidales bacterium Bact_16
AAGGAGGCGGCTCCCATGATCCGGCGGCTCATCAGGCGGCCGGCGATGCAGACATCCTGCAGATTGCCCTTCTCCGGGTCGAACTCTGCCAGGATCTGCGCCGCGGTGGCGTTAACGGGGTATTCAGCAGCCGGATACGGCTCGATCCCCAGTTCTCTCAGTTTCGCCAGCGACTCGCGGCGGATTTGTTCTTGTTCGCTATATTCTGCCATAATGGTACAAAAGTACGAAATTATTTGTTATCTTTGTATGATATGGCGAAAGAATGCAAATGGATTCTCAAGGAGCCGGCCGACCCTGCCAAAGTCGAGCGGCTCTCCACTGAAGTCGGTATCGACAAAGTACTTGCCGAGTTGCTCGTCAAGCGCGGCGTCGAGACCTTCGAGCAGGCGCGTTCTTTCTTCCGGCCGAGCCTGGACGCCCTCCACGACCCCTTCCTGATGAAGGACATGACCAAGGCCGTGGAGCGCCTGCACCGCGCGATCGCGGGCGGCGAGAAGATCCTGGTCTACGGCGACTACGACGTGGACGGCACGACCGCCGTCGCGCTCGTCTACTCGTTCATCAAGCGCTACACGGACCAGGTCGACTTCTACATCCCCGACCGCTACGACGAAGGCTACGGCGTGTCCTACAAGGGCCTCGACTGGGCGGCGGACGGCGGCTTCAAGCTGATCATCACGCTCGACTGCGGCATCAAGGCCATCGACAAGGTCGAATACGCGCGCAGCAAGGGCCTCGAGGTCATCATCTGCGACCACCACCTGCCCGAGGAGTCCCTCCCGGACGCCGCGGCGGTGCTGGACCCCAAGCGCGCCGACTGCACCTATCCCTTCGACGACCTGTCCGGCTGCGGTGTGGGCTTCAAGCTGGTGCAGGCCTATTCGATGCAGTACGGCATCGCCTTCGAGACGCTGATCCCGCTGCTCGACCTGCTGGTCGTCAGCATCTCCTCCGACCTCGTGACGATGGTCGGCGAGAACCGCATCCTGGCCCATTTCGGCCTCAAGCAGCTCAACGAGAGCCCCTGCAAGGGCCTCGCGGCGATGATCACCCTGTCCAACCTGGAGCCGGGGCACATCTCCATCGACGACATCGTCTTCAAGATCGGCCCGCGCATCAACGCGGCGGGTCGCATGGAGTCCGGCCGCCTGGCGGTGGAGCTCCTCACGGCCCCCGACGCCATGACGGCCATGCGCATCGGCGAGAAGATCAACGAAAACAACAACGAACGCAAGAATATCGACCGGGAGATCACCCAGGAAGCCCTGGAGATGGTCCAGTCCGGCACCTGCCTGGCGCAGGGCAACGCCACGATCGTCTACAACCCCAAGTGGAGCAAGGGCGTCGTGGGCATCGTCGCCTCCCGCCTGGTGGAGGCCTACTACAAGCCCACGGTCGTGCTCACCAAATCCAACGGCTTCGTGACGGGCTCGGCCCGCAGCATCGCGGGCTTCGACCTCTACGAGGCCATCGAGAGCTGCGCCGACCTGCTTGAGAATTTCGGCGGACACGTCTACGCCGCCGGCCTCACGCTCAAGGAAGAGAACCTCGAGGAATTCGCCCGCCGAATGGACGCCTACATCGCGGAGCGGATCACGTCCGAGATGCTCATCCCCGTGGTGGAGATCGACGCCAAGCTCGACTTCTCGCAGATCACGCCCAAGTTCTCCCGCATCCTCAAGCAGTTCCAGCCCTTCGGCCCCGGCAACAACAACCCGATCTTCATGACGGAGAACGTCTACGACGCCGGCACGGGCCGCAAGGTCGGCGGGGGCGGCGTCCACCTCAAGCTCGACCTCATCCAGGAGTCCCAGCCGTACCACCAGATCCCCGCGATCGCGTTCAACATGGCCGACTTCTACGACTATATCCGCGAAGGAAACCCGATCGACGTCTGCTACGCCATCGTGGAGAACTACTACCGCGGTTCGGCATCCATCCAGCTCCGCGTCCGCGACATCCGCGAGCGGGAAGACATCCTGTAAGCATGGCGTCCCTTTTCAAGAAGAAAGAGCATCCCCTGTTCTGCTATACCAAAGTCAAGCGGATCAGCTCCAACCTGTTCGAAGACGACAACATGCGCTATATCGTCAGCATCCGCAACCACGTCGAGCTGATGGAGGGCCTACAGGCCTTCTGTGAGCATGTCGGCATCCTGTGCGGCCAGGTGACCGGCATCGGCGCCGTCAGCAAGGCCACCTTCCGGATGTACGACCCGGCCACGAAGCAATATGTGGACAAGACCTTCGCCGAGCAGATGGAGATCACCAACATCACCGGCAACATCTCGGAGAAGGACAAAGAAGTCTATCTCCACGTCCACGCCACCTGCAGCCGGGCCGACTACAGCTGCATCGGCGGCCACCTGCTCAGCGCGCGCATCAACGGCGCCTGCGAGCTGCTGGTCGACAGCTTCGGCGACACCAAGGCCGGCCGCAGGTACGACGACGAGACCGGCCTCAACCTCTACGAGTTCTGATCCGCCCCCACTATCATATAACACATTTGCAAAAGTGTTATACTTTCTCTATCTTTGCGAAAAAAGAAAGATGGAGAATCCGCGCAGAATCCAGACCGCCTTCCGGCTCGAGGAGCCGCTGCTCAACCGGCTGAAGAAGAAGGCCAGCCTGCAGAACAAAAGCCTGAATAGCTACGTTGAGGCGCTGCTCAGGGCCGACATCCGGGACGAACCACAGTACCCGGAGGTTTCCTTCCCTGTCCCCCACTCCGTGCGCGTCAGCCGCATGCTGGACATCCTCCCCGCATTCACGGACGAGGAGATCGAAAGCGACGAGAAGCTTGCTTATATCCTCGGGAAATGACAAAGATCTTTCTGGACACGAATGTCATCCTGGACCTGTACGTCCCGGGGCGCGAAGGAAAGGAAGCGGCCCGGACGCTGCTGGACCTGAAAGATTCGGCCGGGGATGACATCCGGCTATATCTCTCTTTCCTGTCCGTAGCGGATATCGCTTATGTCCTGCGGAAGCATTTAGGCAACGGACGGCTGAAAGAGGTTCTCCGGGAATTGCTCCATCTCTGCGATGTCCTCCCGATGAGCGATTTCTCCATCCGCGACGCGTTGGAGTCGTCCTGTCCGGACTTCGAAGACGCTTTGCAGATTTCGTGTGCGGAGATCAAAGAATGCGATTTCCTGCTCACCTCCAATCTCCGTCATTTCCAGGGGAATACCTGGATCCTCGTCCTCACCCCGGCCCAATTCCTCGAAAACCTAAGGGAGCACGCGCCCCGGCAATAAACCAAGGATCGCGTCGGCGACTTCGGCGGGCGTGAGGCCGTCGGTGTCGACGACGAAGGGGGCCTGCGCGTAGATGGGGGCGCGGGCGGCGAAGAGCTCCTCCGCGTCGGCGAAGAGCGGCCGGGAGGCGTCGGCGGCGCCGAGCCGCTCCCGGATGGTCTCCAGCCGGGTGCGCAGGAAGACGCAGCGGGTGCGCGCGAAGATGAGCTCCCGAGCGGCGGGGGCGGTCAGCGCGCCGCCGCCGAGCGCGAGGACGGTGTCCATCGCGGAAGCGTCCGAGACGTCGAGCACGGCGCGCAGGGCGCGCAGCTCCGCCGCACGGAACGCCGCCTCGCCGCCTTCCCGGAAGATCTCCGGGATGCTCCGCCCTTCGCGGGCCACGATCTCCTCGTCCAGGTCCACGAAACGCGCACCGCGCCGGACCGCGAGTTCGCGGCCGGTGCTGCTCTTGCCGCAGCCCATGAAACCTGTCAGGGAGATTGTCATTTTTGCGTAAGTTGACAGACAAATATACACGCAATTCGCCAAAAAATCCCTATCTTGTCACACTAAATTTTTACGATTATGTCACTGAACAAAGTAATGCTGATCGGTAACGTTGGAAGAGACCCCGAAGTACGTTACCTCGAAGGAAACAACCCCGGCGCACAAGGCCGGAAAGTCGCAACGTTCACCCTCGCCACCTCCGAGCGTTTCCGCGACCGCAGCGGCGAGACCCGCGAGAATACGGAATGGCACAACATCGTCGCCTGGGGCCAGCCCGCCGACG
>LUZH01000173.1 GCA_001602885.1 Bacteroidales bacterium Bact_16
CGACTTGCGTTTTGGGATTGCAAATATACGGCAAAATCTTGAATGCGCAAATTATTTTTCAATTTTTTTCGTTGTTGCCGGATTTGGAAAGAATTCTTATCTTTGTGTGTTATGGATATAGATCTTCTGTCACGCATGGTAGGCGAACTGATCGTCAAGTACGATCAGGTGGGCCTGCCCGGAGTCGGCACGTTCGTCGCCGAGATGGTCCCGGCCACATTTTCTGACAAGGGCTACACGATCAATCCCCCCTACCGCCGGCTCTCCTTCTATCCGGGCCGGCTGGAAGACACCCTGCTGATTGACATGTACGCCGAGACGAACCACATCGCGCGCGAGGCCGCCAAGGCCTACGTCACGCAGTACCTGGCAGAGCTCAAATCCATCCTCGAAGAGCGCAAGACCATCGTGCTCCCGGGCCTGGGCCGCCTGCGCGCCACGCGCGAGAACACCTTCTTCTTCGTCGCCGACGAAGGGCTGGACATCTTCCCCGCCGGCGTAGGCCTGGAGCCCGTCTCCCTCAAGACCCACTCCCTGCAGGAGGAGCCTGTCGTCATCGACGTGCCCGTCCCGACGATCGAAGACGTCCCGCAGCCGGTCGAAGTCCCGGAGCCTGCCGAAGAGGAGCCTGCCGAAGAGGAGCCCGTGGCGGAAGAGCCGGCAGCAGAGCCGGAACCGGTAGCAGAAGGACCGGAGCCTGTAGCCGAAGAGCCGATAGCAGAAGAGGCGGAGGCCCCCGCAGCTGCGGAAGAAGCCGCGCCCGAAGCCGCCGAAGCAGAAGCAGAAGCAGAAACTGAACCGGAAATCGAAGCAGAACCCGAAACGGAAATAGCCCCCGAAGCGGCGCCCGAGGCGGCGCCGGAGGCCGAAACGGCCGCCGAAGAGCCGACGGAAGAGCCGACGGAAGAACCGACTGAGGAACCGGCCGAAGCGCCGCAGGACGCGGAAAATACCGACTGGCAGACCGCCGACTGGCACGAAGAGGAAAACCCCGAGCCGGAGAAGAAACCGATCCACTGGGGCACCATCCTGCTGGTCGTCCTGCTCGTCGCCGTGCTGCTGTTCGGCGCCTTCATCCTCGTGTCGCGCCTGATGCCGGGCACCACCGACTTCCTGCTCTACACCCCCGAAGAGATCGACATCATCAAGTATTGATATCGTGCTGGAACTGATCTACCCTTCTTCACCCGCACCCCTGCTCAAGGGCGTCAGACGGGGCAAGGCCGCGGAGATGCTGCCGATCGTCGACGAGACCGGCAACGTCCGCGCCCAGGCGCCCCGCGAATTCTGCCACGGCAGCGCCGACAAGCCGCTGCACCCCGTCGTCCACCTGCACATCATCAACCGCAACGGCGAGATCTATCTCCAGCAGCGCGGAGCGCACAAAGACCTGCTCCCGCTCTACTGGGACACCGCCGTGGGCGGGCACGTCTCCTATGGAGAATACATCCTGGAAGCCCTCTACCGCGAAGCCGCCGAAGAGCTCGACCTGCACGACTTCCTGCCCCAGGGCCTGTGCAACTACGTCTTCGAGTCCGCCGACGAGCGCGAACTCGTGAGCGTGTTCGCCGCCGTGGGCGAGTATGCGATCCATCCGGACCCCGACGAACTGGCCGGGGGACGCTTCTGGCGTGTCGACGAGATCGAACAGGCATTGGGCAAGGGCATCCTGACTCCGAACTTTGAAGGCGAATTCCATCGGATCAAAGACGCACTCCTAGCCCTGTTGTGATGCAAGTACTCCGCAAGTTCATCAAAGACCAACTCTCCGTCTGGCCCCTCGCGTCGGCCAACTTCCGGGCACTCAAGCGCGCGAAAACGCGCGACGTGCCCGTATTCGGCCTCCCCTGCCGGGTCCAGTGGAACCCGGAGCGCGTGG